>JBJKQV010000202.1:0-9763 GCA_046704985.1 Terriglobia bacterium | reverse complement strand
GGGAGTCGTGGTGTGGCTGCGCATCGCCCAGGGATTTTTGACCGGCGAGAGCGCCCACGCGGCGCTGCGCTTTCTGGCCAGCTTCGCCATCCTGCCTTTCTTCATTTTCGCCGTACTCTGGCGGCTGACGCGCCGCTGGGCGGCGCGTCATTGAAGCTGGTGCGCTGGAAGCCGTGCGCGGCTAGCGCCGGCCGGTGATGGGACCGTACATCTCGGGACGGCGGGCTTTCATGCGGTCGAACTCATACTCGCCGGGAATGCGCACCACGCGGTTCTCATCGGCGGCTTCGAGGTCGAGGTCGGCGTAAAGGATGGTTTCTTCCTGGTCGTCGGCCTCGGCGAGCATGCGTCCCTGCAGGTCGACGATCTGCGAGTGGCCGGCAAAGCGGAAGCCGCGCTCCTCGCCCACACGGTCGGCGGCTACCACGTAAAGGTGATTCTCGATGGCGCGCACGCGCGGAGTGTGCTGGTAGGTGTCGGAAGCGCGCGGCCAGTTGGTGGGGATGGCGAGCAGTTGCGCGCCCAGCAGCTTCACCACGCGCGCCGATTCCGGAAAGCTCAGGTCGAAGCAGATGTTGATGCCCAGCCGCGCTCCCGAAGCCTCGAAAACCTGGAAGGGACGATCGCCGGGCAGATCGAAGCGGTCAATGCCCAGGCAGAGCAGGTGCAGCTTGCGGTAAGCTCCCGCCACGCCCTGCGGAGTGACGACGGCGGCGGAGTTGTACAAGCGATTGCCGTCAAGTTCCAGCATGCCGACCACCGCCGTGCAATCCAGCCGCGCGGCCAACTCCGCCAGGCGATTGGTTGAAGGGCCGGGAATGGGCTCGGCCGACGGCAGCGCTTCCTGGCGGCTGGTGTAGCAGTAACCCGACAGCGCGCACTCGGGGAAGATCACGACCTTGGCTCCCAGCCGAGCGGCTTCCTCCATGCGCGCCATGATCTCGTCGAGGTTGCGCTGCGTCTCCTGGATGCGCACGTCCATCTGCACGGCAGCCACAAGCATCTGCAAACTCCTTCGCGGGAAATCCCGCGGAGGAAGATTTTACCAGCAAACCGCACCATACGCCTGAAAGCAGCCGCACCAGCCCGTGAAGAGCCGAGAAAGCCCGCCCAAAGCCCCACTTGACAAAAGGCGAAGAAAAAGCGAAAGTACAGACACCCCGAGACGAGGGCCTAAGCGCCCGGGAGGAGCCCATGGGAACTGCTGTTTGTGTCCAAAGCCCGGCCACGCGCCTGGTGGGAATCGCCCGCCTGGCCGCCGCCAGCCCCAAGCTGCGCCAGCGCGCCGAGGCCGAGTACTTCGCCCTGCCGGCGCGCTCGGCGCTCAACCGCGAGGCCAGCAAGCGCATGCCTTTTGCCTGGACGCTCAACCCTTATCGCGGCTGCGAGTTCGGCTGCAAATACTGCTATGCGCGCTACACGCACGAGTTCATGGAGCACCGCGACGGCCTGGATTTTGAGCGCAAGATTTACGCCAAGCTGGGCGCGCCCGAGATCTTGCGCCGCGAACTGCGGGCGGCGCGCGACCGCGGCGAGTCGATCGCGCTGGGCACCGCCACCGACCCTTACCAGCCCGCCGAAAAGCAGTTTGAGGTCACGCGCCGGCTGCTGGAGGTCCTGGGCGAATTCGACGGCCTGGACTTTTCCATCACCACCAAGTCGGTGCTGATCCTGCGCGACCTGGACTTGCTGGCCGCGCTGGCGCGGCGCCACCGCATGAGCGTCCACCTGACGGTGACGACCACCGACCAGCGCCTGGCGCGCCTGCTCGAGCCCCTGGCGCCGCCGCCCGCCCGGCGCCTGGAGGCCATCGCGTCGCTGGCGCTGGCGGGTGTGCCCACGGGCGTGAACCTGATGCCCGTGCTTCCCGGGCTCACCGACGCGCCCGCCGCGCTCGAGCGCGTGGCGCGTGCCGCCGCCGAGCACGGCGCCCAGTTCCTCTACGGCAGCGTGCTGTTTCTCATGCCCAGCGCCTACCGGCAGTTCTTGCCCTTCCTGGAGCGCGAGTTTCCCAAGCTGGCGCGGCGCTACCGGCGGCTCTACCGCCGCTCGGCGTACCTGCGCGGGGATTACAAGGACGAAATCTCCCGGCGCCTCGCCGATTTGCGCGCGCGCTATCACCTCGACCGCCGGCTTCCCGACCATCCGCGCAAGTACGAGCAGTTGGCGCTGAATCTCGGGGCTGGGGGTTCGCGGGTGGGTGGCGCAGACACTTGCATTTGAGTGTCTGCGGTCAGCGAAGCTGAAAAAGCGGGTAGCGCAGAGTTTTGCTTTGTGAAACTCTGCGGCTTTTTGGTATTACAATTCCCGGCATGTCGCGCCTGCGGCGGATGGTTCTGTCGGACCGGTTTTTCTTTGTTACCTGCCGGGTCCATGGCCGGCGCAGGAATCTCAGCGAACGCGAATTTGCCATCTTGGCGCGTGCCATCGCCGAGCGCCGCCGCGCGCAGGGATTTCTCCTCACAGCCTGGGTTTTTCTGCCCGACCACTGGCACGCCATCCTCTACCCGCCCCATCCGTTAACCATCTCGCGGGTGATGGAGGCCATCAAGGTGAGTGCCACGCGCCTAATCAATCGTGACCGGGGTGAGCGCGCGGTGCTTTTCCAGGAGCGTTTTTTCGACCGTGCATTGCGGACGGTGAAGGAATACCACCAAAAGGTGGAGTATATTCATCTCAACGCGCTGAAAGCAGGGCTGGTGGCGCGTCCAGAAGACTGGCCCTGGTCCAGCGTCCATGATTACACCGGCACGCTGGCGGCCCCGGCCGGGGAAGACAGCCCCATTCCGGTGGACCGAGTCTTGTTGCCCGCCGACGAGCGAACGGGTATTTGACGATATGCCACGACCAAACGGAGCCGAAAACCCGCAGAGTTTCAAAAAGCGAAACTCTGCGCTACCTGCTCCATCACGTTCGATGCGCCGAACTCAAATCTTGCGACTCCCGAGAACGGGCCAACTACAAGTGGGGGAGCGCAGCAGTTCCAGTTGAAAGAGCCGACCCAAATCGATCCGAGCAAGTTTAGGAAAACCAACCCCTAGCAGGAGGATTCATGGAAACGAAAGTTTCCACCTATGGCCGTCCACGGTTCCCGGAAGGAAGCAGAGCGCGCGTTGCGGATCGCGCCAAGCTAGAAGAGTTCATGGCGACATGGAGGTACCACCACAAACTGCGACCCGAACAGCTTGGATACGCCGGCAGAGTTGCAACGGTTGTTGACGTGGGTTGGTACCACGGCGGCGATGCCGTCTATAAGCTAGAGGGTATTCCGGGGCTGTGGCTTGATCAATGCTCGTGTCCGGCATGAATGGCGGGTGGCCCATGTTTTAGCGCGCCCCGCAGCGCGCGTTCGTGGGTGCATTGTCAGCCCGCAGGTAGTATCATCGCGAGCACGAACGGGGAAACAACCTGCACGGGGTGGGCCAGCCGCCGCGAGTCGAGCCCATGTTAACAGCTAAGCAGAAATTTGTTCTGATTAACCTCGTTCTGATTTTGGCCTGCGTCTGGTGGATTATCCATGGTCACCCGGTCCTCAGCGTTGCTAAGGCGTACATCGAATCGTTTCTTATGTTAAACGGGGCGCTGTTAATTTTCGCCTGGATAAACAAACATGGCATCTAGGAAGCCTGCCTCGCTAGTTTTCATGCAGGTAGCCACGGTCCCGCCCTGTGGGACCGTGGGTTTTTCGTCATGCCAAAGCCCACGGTTAATTCAAACGGCGAATTAACCGTGGCTACCAAACCCACGCGGCTGCGCGGGGGGGGCGAATCGAGGTTGACCCCACCGAGCGGAATGGCTATGCTGCGGGGCGAAGCACAAACTCACGACGAAAACCTGGATTGGATGAGGAGGAGAACGTATGGCATCTCCGCTTGGCGAGCTGCTCTATGACGCGACGGTGAATTTCACCAAGGTGACCGAATATGGATTCAGCCTGGAGGCTTTCCTGGGCGGCCAGGCGTCGCCGCCTCCCTCAGGAGCGCGCATCGACATCGCGTTCGAGGGCACGGTTTCCGGGCCCAAGCTCAAAGGCCGCATCACCGGAATCGACTACCTGCGCATCCGCGCCGACGGGCACGCGCAGTTGCACATTCACGCGGAAATCGCCACCGACGACGGCGCCAAGGTGGCGTTTTTTGCCGACGGCATTGCCCGGCCCGAGGCGGGCGCGAGCCTGCTTCAGCTTCGGGAGAACATTACCCTCACGGCATCGTCGCCCGCCTACGCCTGGGTGAATCAGGTTCAGGGATGGGGGCAGGGAACGGTCGACCCCGCGAAAGGCGAGGTCAAGGTCAAGGCGTACGTCGCCTGAGGCCCGAACGCACTCCTCCCTCCGCGGGACGGCCTCAGGCCGTCTCGCGGGCGGGGAGGCAGTCGATGCTTAGAGAACTTAGTGTTTCTTTCCGAGGGTGCGGAGGTAAGACACCAGCTCGCCGATCTGCGCCTTGCTCAGTTGGTGTCCGAAGGCAGGCATGGGCGGCTTGCCGTTGGTGATGGTCTCGCGCAGCTTGGCGTCGGAGAGTTTCTGCACATCTGCCGAGCCGAGGCTCTTCAGGTGCATCATCTTGCCCATGGCGGTTTCGCCCTTGCCGTCCGGTCCGTGACAGCCCGCACACTTGGCCTTGAACGTCGCTTCGCCCTTGTTGGCTGCCGCGTGGACGCCGCTGGGTAGCGCCACGGTGATCGCTACCGCCAGCCCCAGAAAGAGTGCCAGTCCCATCCACTTCATCTTCCGCTCTGCATAAGACTTCATCAGTTTTGCCCTCCTCGGCACGATTAGCATGACATTTAATCATACCAGCATACCGGGTAGTCCGGTCAACGAGACATATTGTCAGACGTTTGGGCCTTGTTTTAGGTTACAAGGTAGCAGCCAGGGCAACAGTGGGACCAACCCGGCCGCTCCCGGCTCCGGGGAAGGCGGGAGCGCGGCGTGGGAGCTTAAGTTCCGTCTCTTCGGCCCTCGGGTTGCTCGGCGGTCTGTGGGATGAAGCCGCTTCTGGAACTGCTGGCGGGTTGGGGTCTGGTGGCCTTAGGGCTGGTGGGACTGGTCTTGCCCGTCATGCCCGGCTGGATCTTCCTGATTCCAGGGCTGGCGATCCTGGCACGGCACTATCACTGGGCGCGGCGTCTGCTGGCCTACGCGCGGCTCAAGTACCGCCGGGTAGTCAAGCGGCGGCCGCCGGGGGTTTCGCAATAGAGGCTCCCGTTGGGGGGGGCCGGCGCGCCGGAAGGGGCTTCAGAAGCCCCCGAAAGAATATTTTCCGAACGTAGCAACCCAGGGATATTTCGATTCATCGAATGCGAAGCCCAGGGCGGCGCTGGGGACGGTGGGTCAGCCGCGACGAGGAAGGCCTCATACGGTGCGAACCGGTACGGACTCTTATGGCGTGTGGACTGCTACCGTGCGATTGAGGTGGGCAGCGTTAGTGCGTTAAGGAGGAAACACCGTATGAAGAGTAAGTGGGTCTGGTTGTCAGCCGCCGTTGTAGCGCTCGGTTTGGTGTGGGCGTTGCAGCCGTCGAGCCGCGCGGCCGCCCAGCCGCAGGAAGACGAACAGGTTTGGATGGGCGTAGTCAGCGACAGCGTTTGCGGGGCGAAGTGGTCCGAGCCCAGCGAAGAAGCCGCTGAGGACGTGAAGAAATGCGTGGGCGAACATGGCGCCAAATACGTTCTGGTCTCCGAGGGCCATGTTTACCAGGTCGAGCCGCAGGAGAGGTTTGCCGATTACCCCGGCCAGGCAGTGAAAGTCACCGGCACCGAGAAGGACGGGACGATTACGGCTTCGATGGTGGAAGTTGTGGAGCCACCGGAGTCTGAAGACTAAGGAAAAGTTTCGGCGGGGCCTCCCGGGATTCCGGGAGGCCCTTTTTTTTGGCCGGCCTCTGCGCCCGGTGTGCTGCCCTAAAGGGCAGCTCTACCGTGCGTCAGGCGCTGCTGCGCTTGTGGCATTCCATGCAGCGCAGGGGAGCACGCTTGCCGCGGGCGTTGGAGAGCTTGTGGCAATCAATGCACAGCCCGGCGGTGGCGGTGGGATTGTGGAACGCCCCCTGCAGCGAGGTCTTCATGGGCGGCGCGGGCCGGCGCGTGTGGCAATCCTCGCAGGCCTGTTGCGGCGCGCGCAGGGGTTTGGCGCGCTTGGAAGGGTGATGGCAGGTGGCGCAGCGGTTGCCGGCGCGCTCCACGTGCAAGCTGTGTTGGAAGGTGACGGGGCCCATCGCTCCGTCGGGAAGCACGATGACCGGCGGAGGGGTCTGCTGCGCGCGGGCGAAAAGCGCCAGCGCCAGCACGCACGCCCCCAGGCTAAATCCCAAAAGGGAGAGAATTCTTCGCGGCATGATTCCTCCGCGTGGCGGCGAGGTTAGGGAACCCGGCGCCGTTCCCGCCAGGTGCGGGTCCTGAGGCGAATCTACAACGGCGGGCGAGAGTCGTCAAGCGCCGCCAGCGCCGCCAGCTTTTGGGCGCGGCGGCGGATGCCCAGGAGCATCTTGCGCTCCATCACGAAGCCGGCGGGCTCGAGCACCACGCGATGGAAGAGCGTGTTGCGCACGCTGCGGTTCCAGTCCAGGCGCAGGCGCTCGATGAGGCGCGTCAGGCCGCGCGCGGGCTCGTGGAGCACGAAAGCCCACGAGACGGCCACGTAGTCGCCGCGGCGCAGGCGGCGCAGGGGCGCGGTCTGCGGGTCGCGGCGCGTGTCGCCGAAGAGCACCAGGGCGCGTTCGGGGTCGAGGGTCTCGACGCGCGGCCCCGCCCCGTCGCGCGCCAGGGGTAGCACGCCGCCCTCTTCCAGGTGCTGGAACTCCGGGAGAATTTCCTCGGCGCTGTGCGTCTCCAGGCCAAAGAGATTCTGTAGCCAGTCGTAGCTGTACAAGCCTCCGCGCCCTTGCCCCATCTGCACGAGCCACGGCCACACCTGCTGCGGTGTGGCGCGGATGCTGACGGCGTGCGTGGCGGTAAGTTTGGGCTCGGGAACCAGTTCGTCGCCGGGAAGGGTTCCGCGCGCTTCCTGCTTGCTGGCGCCCCACTTCAAGTGCCAGGGGCGGATCACCTGCGAGTAGGCCAGGAACCCGGCCGCTCCCGGAATCACCGTCCAGGCGGCCAGGCGGGCCAGTCGAGCCAGGGTTTCTCGTTTCATGCGGGTTCGGGCTAACCGGGCGTCCGTTGACTGAGGGACGTACTGCCGCGCCTCCAAAACGCACATCTAAGTTAAGCGGTCGGCGGGCGAGAAAGCAAGCCGCGCGCCGGGGCAAAGTGCGGTAAGCTGGAATTTCGGGGCGCCAGGATGTTTATCGGTCACATCGCCGTGGGGCTGGCGGCCAAGCGCGCCGCGCCCAAAACTTCGCTGGGCACGCTGCTGCTGGCGGCCGAGTGGCCGGACCTGGTCTGGCCGCTGCTGGTGCTGCTGGGCGTCGAGCGGGTGAGGATCGTCCCCGGCTACACGCGCGTCAGCCCGCTGGAATTCCTCAGCTACCCCCTCAGCCACAGCCTGCTGGCCGACCTGGGTTGGGGGCTGCTGCTGGCGGGGCTTTATCTCATCTGGAAAAAGAATTTCCGCGGCGCGGCGTGGATTTTCTTCTGCGTGCTCAGCCACTGGGGTTTGGACGCCATCTCGCACCGGCCCGACCTGGCGCTCTATCCGGGCGGCCACACGCTGGTCGGCCTGGGACTGTGGAACTCGCTCGCCGGCACGCTGCTGCTGGAGCTGGGCATGTTCGCCGGCGCCCTGTTTCTCTACCTGCGCGGCACGCGGGCGCGCGACCGGGTGGGGAAGTGGGCGCTCGCATCGCTGGTGGCGCTGCTGCTGTTTCTCTACTTCGGCGCCCTGTTTGGCCCGCCGCCGCCCTCCACCACCGTCCTGGCCGTCTCGGGACTCTTTCTGTGGATCCTGGTTCCTTGGGGAAATTGGATTGAGCGCCATCGGGAAACCTGCGGGGAGACTTCCGCAGGTTTCCCGATGAGCGGTTAGGCGGCTTTTCAGGCAGCGTGAGTAGCGTGGGCAGGGGAAAGGCGACGGGCGCGGCGGCGCTCGGAAGGCGCGGCTTCCTGCATCTTGGCGCGCGCGCTGGCCATAAGCCAATCCACTTCCTCGGCACGGTACGGGTAGACGATGTAGTCGAAGGCCCCCAGACTCATGGCTTCGATGTAGGTGTTCTTGTCGTAGAAGTCTGAACAGACCACCACGGGAACTTGCGAGCGGTGAGGATCGGCGAGGCGCAGGATCTCGCGGAACGTGCCGTCGGGAAGGCGCGCCTGGGAGAAGATCGCCTGTACCTTGTTGCGTGCCAAAATGCGTACCGCCTCACTGACCGTCGTACAGAACATCAGGTCCAGTCCCCGCCCCGCCAGCCGTTCCGATAACGCGGCTACCGAAGGTGGGTCCTGAATGATGACGAGGGTTTTGGGCTGCAAGCTGATTCACCTCCTTTCGTCTCGCGCAGGGACACTTGGAGCGGGAGCAGGTCGAAAACCTACCTCACGGCGCGGAGGATGTTTCTAAGCCCCGTGGAGCGCGGCGGCGAATCCCGCCCCGGTTAAAGGACGTTGGCCCCTGTCGCTTACCCTAGTTTGGAAGGCATTCTTACCTTATCGGTTGCTTTGAAAATGAATATGCCATCTGTTTTTACATCCCGCGCGCCGGCGGCGCGTGCCCCACGTCTCGGCAAGCCGCCCCGACGCGCCGCGTGGCATGGGCCGGCAGGGGTTTTTTGTGCCCCCGCCGGCGCTTTGCGGCGCTCTTCCTGCAAGAACAGATGGCTAGCAACGAAGGGTTTGCATGGCCGGGCAGAGAAGTTGGGGCGCCCGGGGCAAGAAAAGGGACGTTTTGACCGAAGGTTATCTTGTTGAAAAGAAGTCTACTAGTAGCTGTCCGGGGACAGCTCTTCAGGCCCCGGAAGCCAGATTTTGAAGCTTTCTGCCCCATCGCCCCGCTGCGCCAATTTTCGCATCGTTGCGCATTTATGCCCGATTCCCATTGGGGGAGGACAGGAACATGAAATCGCCTTCTGAACAGCGCGGTCCGCGCCTGAGTTTGGAGGAGTTGCGCGCCGCCGCCGCCGAATTGCGCGCCATGGATATTATCGACATCTTCGCGGCGGGCTCGGGCCATCCCGGCGGCACACTCTCCATCATGGACCTCGCCGCGGCGCTCTACCTGCGCGTGCTCAACCACGACCCGAAGGATCCCGCCTGGCCGGAGCGCGACCGGGTGTTCTGGTCGGCGGGACACAAGGCGCCGGCGCTTTACGTGGCCCTGGGCCGCGCCGGCTACTTTCCCCTGGAAGATACCGTGCTGCTGCGCCAGCTGGGCTCGGGCTTTGAGGGACATCCCAACCGCCTGAAGCTGCCGGGCGTCGAAGTTTCCAGCGGCTCGCTCGGGCAGGGCCTGAGCGTGGCGGTCGGCAACGCCCTGGCCGGCAAGCTCCTCAAGCGCCCTTACCGCGTTTACTGCATCATGGGCGACGGCGAGCAGCAGGAAGGCAGCATTTGGGAAGCGGTGATGGCCGCCGGGCACTACCACCTCGACAACCTCTGCGCCATCCTCGACAAAAACGATCTGCAGATTGACGGTTGGGTGCGCGAGGTGATGAACGTCGACCCGCTGGCCGACAAGTACAAGGCCTTCAACTGGAACGTTCTGGAGATTGACGGCCACAGCATGGAGGCCGTGCTGAACGCTTTCTCTCAGGCGCGCACCGTGGAGGGCCGCCCCACCGACATCCTGGCGCACACGGTCAAGGGCAAGGGCGTCAGCTTTATGGAAAAG
>JBJKQV010000201.1:0-5199 GCA_046704985.1 Terriglobia bacterium | reverse complement strand
GCTCTGATCACCCACCTGGGGCGCTACATCCTTTCGGAAATCGGCATCGTGCCGCGCGCCCTGGCGGTCAGCGTGCGCGAGCAGTTGATCGGCGCGACCGGCAACACTTCCGCGATTCCCTTGCCGGCACTTCTGGACACTCTGGAATTCCTCACCGAGGACATCCACGACGAAAAAGGCATCACCGTGCCGTTTCCGGTGGACCATGAAGGCGCCGAGTACATCTTCTTCCCGGCGGTTTCCGACTACATGATGGAAGCCGAAACGCTCAAGGGCATCGCCACGGTCTTCAAGGCCACGGGCGACTCCTGGACGATCGGCAGCAAGTACTACGACGGGATCAACTACGGCCTCTTTTACAGCGACCAGGTGATGGAGCACGTGCTCCTCAAGATTCGCGCCGAGGCCGAGCGCCTGAAAGCGAAAAAGGTCCTGATCGGGGAGTGCGGGCACGCGGCGCGCACCGCCAAGTTTTTCTACCCCACCTACTGCGGCGGCAAGGACGCGCTGCCGGTGATCAGCATCCTGGAGTACACCTACCAGGCGCTGCGCGAGGGGCGCATCAAGCTCGACCCCAAGATCGTCACCGAGCGCGTGACCTACCACGATCCCTGCAACATCGCGCGCCCGGGTTGGATCCTGAACCAGCCGCGCGACGTGCTCAAGGCTTTCTGTGGCGACTACGCCGAGATGGCGCCCAACGGCCGCATGAACCTCTGCTGCGGCGGCGGGGGCGGCACGGTTTCCATTGACGAGATCAAACCCTACCGCATGGAAGTAAGCGGGCGGCTGAAGGCTGAGCAGATCCGCCGCACCGGCGCGCATTATTGCGTCGCCCCCTGCGCCAACTGCAAGAAGCAACTCCGCGAGCTGATGGAGGCCCAGAACGTGGAGTGCGAGATCGTGGGGCTCCACGACCTTCTCTACAAGGCCATCCTGCTTCCGCCCGACCCCCCAGGCGAGGAGGCAGGCGCCGAGGAAGCGGCCGCAGGCCCGGCTGCGGCGCCGAAAGGAGGCCAGTCGTGACCGCTTGGTTGGATTTTGCGCGCGGCCCGTTGTTCCGTTTCTGCTTCGCCCTGATGCTGCTGGGCCTGCTGCGCATCGTCATCAACACCTTGCTGGGCGTCCGCGAGGCCTACCAGCGCAATCCCGACAAGAAAGTCTCCTGGAAAGAGATTCGCTACCAGACGCTGGCCTGGCTGTTTCCGCTGGGCCGCCTGGGGCGCCAGCGGCCCGTTTACAGCCTGATTTCCTTCCTATTTCACATCGGTCTGATCGTCACCCCGATCTTTCTCGCCTCGCACATCCTGTTGTGGCGCAACGCGGTGGGATTCGGCTGGCCGTCGATTCCCCAGGCACTGGCCAATTGGGGTGCGCTGATGGTCATCGCCGGCGGGGTGGGCCTCTTCCTGGGGCGCGTGCTGCACACCGGAGCGCGCAAGCTGAGCCGCCGCCAGGACTACTTCTGGCCGCTGCTGCTCATCGTGCCTTTTGTGACCGGCTACCTGGCTTCCAACGCCGCCCTCAGCCCGCAGACGTATCGGGTGCTGATGCTCATCCACGTTTTTAGCGCCGACCTCATCATGGTGATGATTCCTTTTACCAAGGTTGCGCATTGCGTGCTCACGCCCCTTTCGCAACTGGTGACGGGAATTGCCTGGAAGTTTCCGGCGGGCGCGGGTGACCGGGTGGCGGAGACCCTCGGGTACGGAGAGCGGCCCACTTGGCTGCCCCAGTCGCGGCTGAGCGTCGAGGCGCCCGCGGCCGTTCCGGCCAAGAAGGGAGGGGCGGCATGAGAGCGGCCATCCTCACCGACACCACCAAGTGCATCGGCTGCAGCGAGTGCGTGCTGGCCTGCAAAAAGGTGAACCACCTGAAGGCGGACGTCCCGCGGCGCTGGGATGCGGACGACGGCCTCTCGGCGCGCAACTGGACGTCGGTGATCGGCCGTGCCGACGACCATTACGTCCGCAAGCAGTGCCGGCACTGCCTGGAGCCGGCCTGCGTGAGCGCCTGCCCGGTGGGCGCCATGCACAAGACCGAAATCGGCGCGGTCGTCTACGACAGCTCTAAGTGCCTGGGCTGCCGCTACTGCATGATGGCCTGCCCCTTCGGTATACCGCGCTACGACTGGAGCCGCGTCGTTCCGTACGTGCGCAAATGCATCCTCTGCTACGACCGGATCGAGCGTGGCGGGCAGCCCGCCTGCACCGAAGCGTGCCCGGCCAAGGCCACCATTTTCGGCGACCGCGACGCGCTGCTCGCCGAAGCGCACCGCCGCCTGGCCGCCGAGCCCGGCAAGTACGTCAACCGCGTCTGGGGCGAGAAGGAAGTGGGCGGAACGTCGGTGCTCTACATCTCCGACATCGATTTGTCATTCCTCACCTACGGCGAAAACTTCGGCGACAAGCCGCTGCCCGAGGCCACGCGGGTGGCCATGGAATCCGTGCCCTTTGCCTTTTTGGGCATGGGCACGGCGATGACCGCCCTCTACTGGATCATCCAGCGGCGCATGAAGCTCCAGGAAGTGCCCGCGGAAGGAACGGAAAAGGGTAAGGGGGAATAGATGGAACGCGTGGTGCGTCTCAAGGTGATTTTGTGGATGCTGGTCGGACTGGCCGGCGCCGTGGCGACGGCGCGCTTCCTGTTCGGCCTGGGGGCGACCACGCACCTTACCGACGCCACGCCCTGGGGCCTGTGGGTGGGCTTCGACGTCATGGGCGGCGTGGCCCTGGCGGCGGGCGGTTTCATCGTCACCGCCACCGTTTACATCTTCAAGCTCGAGCGCTTCCATTCCATCGTGCGCCCGGCGGTGCTCACCGCCTTCCTGGGCTACGCGGCGGTGGTCGTGGGCCTGCTCTTCGACCTCGGCCTGCCCTGGAACATCTGGCACATGATCATCTTCTGGAACCCCCACTCGCCGCTCTTTGAAGTGGGCTGGTGCGTGATGCTCTACCTGAGCGTCCTGGCGCTGGAGTTCTTCCCCGTGCCGGCGGAAGACGTCTCGGTGCTGGCGCGAGTGCGGCGCCTACTGGTCAAGCTGCGCATTCCCCTGGTGGTGCTGGGCATTGCGCTCTCTACCCTCCACCAGTCCTCGCTCGGGTCGCTGTTCCTGATCATGCCCTACCGCCTCCACCCCCTCTGGTATTCGCCCATCCTGCCCATCCTCTTCTTCACCTCCGCGGTGGGATTGGGACTGCTGATGGTGATCTTCGAAAGCCATTTCACCGCCTACCTCTACCGGCGCAAGCCCGAGACCGAGTTGATGGGTCCGCTCGGCGCCGCGGCGCGCTGGGTGCTGCTTGTCTACGTGGTGCTGCGCTTTGGCGACCTGGCGGCGCGCGGGCAATTGCACTACCTGACCGGGGCGGGATGGCACACGGGATTGTTCTGGGTGGAGATGGGGCTCATGGCATTCGTTCCCCTGGCGCTGCTCTACACGCCGCAGTTCCGTACCCGCGGCAACTGGCAGTGGGCCGCGGCGGGGATCGGGGTCTTCGGCGTAGTGCTGGACCGCATCGACGTGGGCGGACTGGCCGACTTGAGCCGCGGCAACCGCCTCTACATTCCCGCCTGGAGCGAGTTTGCCGTGACCCTGGGGATTGTGGCCGCGGCAATGCTGGTCTTCCTCTTCATGATCGAGCACTTCGAGATCTGGGAGCAGCGCCCCGCCGATCCGGACGCCGACCCCAAAAAGCTCCCGGAGTTCTCGCAGGTGAGCTTCACCTGGCTGGGCACGCCGGTCATCGCCGGACGCGTCAAGTACTCGCTGGCCTTCGTGCTGGCGGCGGCGGTGGGCTTCTCCTTTCTGAGCAATCCTCGCGCTGCCAGCCTGGGCACGGTTCCCACGCCCGTGCACCGCGCGCGCGGAGACGTGGGCTTGCTGGTAAACGCCGGCAACCAACCTTCACCACCTCCCTCGCCGGCGGCGCAAAGTCCGGAACCTTCAACTTCGTCTTCTCCTTCACCGGCGGAGGGGGCGCGGCCGGGAGTGCTCTATCTGGACGCCGACCTGACCGGGTACGGAGTGACCTTCTACCACCAGCGCGAGGTGGAGCGGAACGGCGGGGCGAAGTCGTGCGTGCTCTGCCATCATATGAACATGCCGCGCGACCGCAACTCGGGCTGCTACGAGTGTCATCGCGACATGTATCTGCCCTCCGACGCCTTCCGGCACGACTGGCACGCGTCACCGAAGGGGGCGAACTTGGCTTGCGTGCAGTGCCATGCGCCGGGGCATACGCGCAGCGCGAAGAACGTCAAAGCTTGCGCCGCCTGCCACAAGGATTTGATTCCCGCCGGCGCGACCATCAAGATCAAGACCTACGTCGCGCCCTCTTACGTGGACGCCATGCACCAGCTCTGCATCGGCTGCCACGCCAAGGTGGCGAAGCAATTGAACAAGCCGCAGGTGGCGCGCTGCGCAGAGTGCCACAAGGGAAAGCTCGATTTTGCCCAGGGGCAGAACCTGCTTTACGAACGGCGGGCTCTGGCCGGGCGCGGGGTGGTGACTCCGCCCGCCCCGGGGGGAGGAAGTCAGTAGGGTTCAAGGTGCACCCCGGAGCCGCAAGCAACCGGCAAGCTCTTCGCGGCGCCCGGAACGAGGGTTGGGGCGAAAGTTTTCGCCGGCCGCTCGGAGGTATTGCGAAGGAATAGATCACATTTTCGCTCAAAGGAGATTGGATATGAGCAAACTGGTCCCACCGCATGGCAGTCCGCAACTGAAGCCCTTGCTTCTGGAACCGGAAGCGAGGAAGGCCGAAATCCAGCGCGCCGCCAAGATGAAGAAGGTTCCCATCACCAGCCGGGAGACCGGCGACCTGTTGATGATGGGCATCGGCGCCTTTAACCCGCTCGACGGCTTCATGGGCCGGGACGACTGGGAAGGGTGCTGCGAGCGTTTTGCCCTGCCTAGCAAGAAGGGGCTCTTCTGGCCCGTGCCCATCACCCTGTCGACCAGCGATGAGCTGGCCAAGTCCCTGGGCAACGGCGAGGAAGTGGCGCTCTGGGACACCGAAACCGACTCCCTCATCGCCACCATGTAGGTCGCGGAAAAGTACCGCATCGACAAGGAATACGAGTGCAAGACCGTATTTCGCACCGCCGACCCCAAGCATCCGGGCGTCCAGAAAGTCATGGAACAGGCGGCAGTGAATCTGGCCGGGCCCGTTAAAGTGCTTTCCGAATCGTTCTTCCCCG
>JBJKQV010000200.1:0-6639 GCA_046704985.1 Terriglobia bacterium | reverse complement strand
CGGTTCATGACGAACTGGCCCTGGGAAAGATAACGCCCGCGGATGTCCTGGAAAACGAAGATGTAGCCGGCCGGAATCAGCTCGTGGTAGATGGAGAAAATGCTCGTGTAGCCGTTCGAATCGTCCTCGAGCCCGTACGGGGTGCGGGTGAGCAGGAAAGGCAGCGGCCCGGTAGCGTGGCGGGGGATGTAAATCTCCGTGTGCAGACGCACCCCGTCGCGCATGGGAATCATCACGTCCTTTCTCTTGAAAAGCGCGGGCAGGTCGGGCGCGGCGCTGGAAACCTGCGCAGCACCCGCCAGCGGCAAGGCCACCGCCAGCGCCAGCAAAAGCTCCAACCCCAGGTACCGAAGGGTTATCTTCATACGTTTGCTCTCGAAGCAGATTGACCCCGGCCGGCGGCGGCCTGGGGGTTACTGAAAGCTGGTCGCGGCCCGGGGCGCCGTGCCGCCCACAGTCAGCCGGCTCACCTTGAGGGTGGGAATGCCCACCCCGACGGGCACGCTTTGGCCGTCCTTGCCGCAGGTGCCGATGCCCGGGTCGAGCCCCAGGTCGTTGCCCACCGCGGTGACGCGCGTCAAGACGGTCGGCCCGTCGCCGATGAGCGTGGCGCCCTTCACCGGCGCCGTCACCTTGCCGTCCTCGATGAGGTAAGCCTCCGAAGCCGAAAAGACGAACTTGCCGTTGGTGATGTCCACCTGCCCGCCGCCGAAATAGACGGCGTAGAGGCCGTGGCGGACGGAGCGGATGATCTCCTGCGGGTCGTCCTGGCCGGCCAGCATGTAGGTGTTGGTCATGCGCGGCATGGGCATGTGCTCGTAGCTTTCGCGGCGTCCGTTGCCGGTGCGCGTCGAGTGCATCACCCCGGCGCTGAGCTTGTCCTGGAGGTAGCCGCGCAGCACGCCGTTTTCGATGAGAACGGTCTGCTGGGTGGGCTGGCCCTCGTCATCGACGTTGATGGAGCCGCGGCGGTCGGGAATGGTGCCGTCGTCCACCACCGTGCAGATCTCCGAAGCCACGCGCTGGCCCACCCGCCCGCTGAAGGCCGAGATGCCCTTGCGGTTGAAGTCGGCCTCCAGACCATGGCCGATGGCCTCGTGCAGAAGGATGCCGGGCCAGCCGGGGGCCAGCACCACTTCCATTTCTCCTGCCGGGGCCTCGCGCGCGTCGAGTTGGATGATGGCCTGCCGGGCCGCCTGGCGCCCAATCTCCTCAGGGCTGTGGTCGCCCTGGAAAAACTCCAGGCCCACTCGCCCGCCACCGCCTGAGGAGCCGCTCTGCACCTGGCCGTCCGCTTGCGCGAGCGCGGCCAGACTGACGCGCACCAGGGGCTGAAAATCCGTTACCAGGCGCCCGTCCGAGCCCGCCACCAGCACGTGCCGCAACTTGTCGCCGTAAACAATCCGCACCTGGAAGATGCGCGGGTCGTAAGCGCGCGCGGCGCGGTCGGCGCGCTCCACCAGTTGCAGCTTCTCCGCCAGCTCGCGGTCGGTGGGAGGGCGGACGACGGGGTAGAGGTTGTGCGCGGCCTCGCGGCTGCTCAGCCCTTGGGTGGCCACGCGCGCCGGGCCGCTGGCGATGCGTGCCGCGGTGCGCGCCGCTTGCAGGATCTTTTCCGGCGCCAGGTCGTCGGTGTAAGCGTAGCCGGTCTGCTCGCCCGCCAGCACCCGTACCCCGCAGCCGGTGGTGATGCTCTCCGTCGCCGTCTTCACCAGCGACTCTTCCACCAGCAGCGTGCAGAGCGTGCTGTACTCGAAATAGAGCTCCGCGTAATCGCCGCCTTCTGCCAGCGCGGCGGCCAGATATTTTTCCAGGTCCTGCTCGCTCAGCGCGTAGTGCTCGAAAAAGAACCGGTCCTTTTGAGCCATGGTCTCCTTATTGACGCTCCCCGCTTCGGCCGGGGTGGATACGACACCGCCGCGCGCCCTCAGCTGGTAGGAATTGTGCGGATTCCCGCGCGAATTTCAACGCTAACACACGGTGGAGGGGGTGTCAATTTTTGGGGGTGAGAGCTCAAAGTCGGCAGTCTGCAGCCGGCAGTTGGGGATTTGGATTCTCCATTTTCCTTTTTCGAGTTCCCATTTTCCATTTTCGAATCTTCAATGCCGAATGTCAGATTCCAAGAGGGCGGGGGCTTCAGCCCAGGATGCTGCAGAAATTGTAGCGCTGGGTTTTAGCCCAGCATGCTGCCCTGAAGGGCAGCGCTACAGCTTACGGAGAGGCCCACCGAAAGAGGAAGGAACCGGGGACGGACCCGAGCCCGCCCCCGGCGCAGCAAAGGCTTAATCCACCGCCAGGTGGTTGGTCACCGAAAAGACTCCCGGCACGCCCATGGCCTGGAGATAGGCAATCTGCTTGTCCATCTTGTTGGCCACCACGCCGACCAGTGTCACGTTGCCGTTATCCACGATGATGTGAATAGTAGGGTTGGCCGGCAGCGCGTAGCGATACATGGAATCGGCTCCGTAAACGGCGCGCAGCACCCGCCAGCGGATAGCGTTATCGAAAGAAGAAACGGGGAGGACCTGAATGTGATTGACGACGGCGGTCACGCCCGGGATGTCCTTGACGGCGGCCTGGGCGTCCGTTTTGACGGTCGGCCAAACCACCTGTCCGGTCAGCACCACGCGCGTGCCCTCAACCTGGTACGCCAGGTTGTCGAAGACCGTGTAGTAAGGAAGCATCAGCAGTTGGTGCCGCACCTGATGTTCCAGGTACGCCTGGCTGGGCGCGGGCGCGGGCAGATGACGCTGTGGAGCCTGATCGCTGGCCAGCGCCGGCAGCCCCGCCAGCAACAGCGCGATCAAAACTCCTCCGATGGACTTCTGATATAGGTTTTTCATTTTCGAAACCCACCTTTCTGCCAAGGCTCGATTTCTAGCCCCGGCATATTGCCCTGTTCCATTTAGTTAGATGCGGCGGGTGCGCGCCGGTGCTACGCGCGCGGGGTGAAGATAAAGAAATATACCTGTGCAAAAAGTGTAACCTCGAAGGGCGTTGCTGCGTCGCGCGCGCCAAGCGCGCTTGCCTGCCCCGGCGCGGTATGCCGGCGCGAATCCCCCGCGCAGCCGAGGCCGAGAAACCTTTTTGGGGAGAAACTGCGTCTAATATGGCTGAGGTGGAGTACTCGCGGGCTGGAAGCGGGCTCGCCGCCAGAGGCGCCCAGGGGTTGCGCCTTTCTAATGGAGGAAACATGATGAAACACCGAGTGCTTGCAATCCTAGCAGTTGCGGCCGGACTGGCCCTTGCGGTTCCCGTGGCGCGGGCCGGAGCGGTACGCTACGTCGGCAAGGAAATCACCAAGGGTACGACCGCGGTGGCCTCCGCGGCGGCCAGCGGTGGCTCGACGGTTGCGGGCGGCGTGGCCACGGCCGGACAAGGCACCAAGAACGTGGTTTCGACGGCCGCCGATGCGGTCAGCGACACCAGCGTCACCGTCGCCAAGGGTGCGGCAAAGGCTCCCGGCGCGGTGGCACGCGGTACCAGCCACCTTGCCAAGAAAGCCTGGCACGCCATCTGGTAAAACGCTTCGGCGACCGCCGGCGGCGGAAGAGGCAACCGGCTTCCGCCTCCGCGCGGAGCCAAGCGCTCCATCCCCTTCTCCCGTCCTCCTCACTCGTGCCATGCTGGGAGGCGTTCTTTCGGCCCTCCCCATACCCTTTGCGAACACGAAGCCGCCGCGCCCGGATCGGAGACGGACCGGCGCCGGTCTCCGGCGCTCGCGGCCGCCCGAAACCGCCGTAGGGCGCCGTAGTTCGCGCCAATTCCTTGACCGTTTCCGGCGCCCCGCTTAGAATGGATGTTTCACCCGGGGAGCGAATTCCAACCAGAGGCGCACATGCTGGACGGTCCGATTCCGGAAGGATTGACTTTCGACGACGTATTGCTGCTGCCGGCGCGCTCGAGCGTGCTGCCGGCGGAAGTTGACACGCGCACGCTCTTCAGCCGGCGCATTCCCCTCAACATTCCCATCGCCAGCGCGGCCATGGATACGGTGACGGAGTCGCGGCTGGCCATCGCCCTGGCGCAGCAGGGCGGCATCGGCATCATGCACCGCTCGCTGTCCATCGAGCGCCAGGCAATGGAAGTGGACAAGGTGAAGCGCTCGGAGAGCGGCATGATCGTGGACCCGGTCACCATCAGTCCTCAGGCGCGCATCGCCGACGCCAAGGAGATCATGGGCAAGTACAAGATCTCCGGGGTGCCGGTGGCCGCGGACGGGAAGCTGGTGGGCATCCTCACCAACCGCGACCTGCGCTTTGAGACGCGCACCGACCTGCGCGTCGAGCAGGTGATGACGCGCAAGAACCTGATCACCGTCCCCGTGGGCACGACGCTCGAGGAAGCGCAAAAGATCCTGCACCAGCACCGTGTGGAAAAACTCCCGGTGGTGGACGAACAGTTCAACCTGCGGGGGCTGATCACCGTCAAGGACATCCAGAAGAAGATCGAGTATCCGCGCGCCGCCAAGGACGAGCAGGGGCGGCTGCGGGTGGGAGCGGCGGTGGGCGCCACGGGCGACTACCTGGAGCGCGCGGCGGAATTGGTGAAGGCCAAAGTGGACGCGCTGGTGGTGGATACCGCGCACGGCCACTCGACGCGGGTAATCGAAGCGGCCAAGCGCCTGCGCGGCCGCTATCCCGAGACCGACCTGGTGGCCGGCAACGTGGCCAGCTACGAAGGCGCGCGCGAGCTGCTGGGGCTGGGACTGGACGCGGTGAAGGTGGGCATCGGCCCGGGCTCCATTTGCACCACGCGCATGGTGACCGGAGCGGGGGTGCCGCAGATTACCGCCATCGCCGAGTGCGCGCGCGCCGGACGTGAAGCCGGCGTACCCGTCATCGCCGACGGCGGCATCAAGTTTTCCGGCGACATCTCCAAAGCCATAGCCGCCGGCGCCAGCGCGGTGATGATCGGCAGCCTGTTCGCAGGCGCGGAGGAAAGCCCCGGCGAAACCATCCTTTTCCAGGGGCGCAGCTTCAAGTCCTACCGCGGCATGGGCTCGCTGGGCGCGATGGCGGCGGGCTCCGGCGACCGTTACGCACAGGAAGGCAAAGAGGTTTCCAAACTGGTGCCGGAAGGCATCGAGGCGCGCGTGCCCTACAAGGGCCGCCTGGCCGACATGGTCACCCAACTGGTGGGCGGGCTGTGCTCCGGCATGGGCTATTGCGGGTGTGCGACGCTCGCCGAACTGCAGGAGCGCGGACGCTTTGTGCGCATCAGCAATGCCGGGCTGCGCGAAAGCCACGTCCACGACGTCATCATCACCAAGGAAGCGCCCAATTATCGCCTCGAATAACGGTTCCGCCGCACCCCCGAAACGCCGCTGGCACGTCGCCGTTCTCTGGCTGGTGACGGCTGCCTGGGCAGCCCAGATCTTCAATTTCTCCACCGCCACCTTCGGCGGGGTCTTCACCACCTGGCTGCTCAAGCAGATCCTGGCTCTGCTGCACGTCGTGGTCTCTCATCCTACCTTCAAGCTTCTCCACGAGGTCATGCGCAAAAGCGCCCACGTGACCGAGTACGCGCTGTTCTGCATGCTGCTGTATGAAAGCCTGATCCGGCAGCCCCGCCTGGTGTGGCGGCGCAGGACTGCTGTCTGGTCAGTGGTCATCGCCGGACTCTACTCGCTTACCGACGAATTTCACCAGCGCTTCGTTCCCGGCCGCGGCCCGTCGCTTCGCGACAGCGGAATTGACACCCTGGGCGCCTGCCTGGGAATGCTCATCGTCTATCTCGTTTATCGCTTTTCGACGCGCAAGCGCGCGCCCGCGCCGCCGGTGCCCGAAACGGTGCCCAGCAAATGAGTGCCGCGGCATGTCACGCCACCTCCTTCGGCCATGCCGGCTACTTGACCACGGTCACAGCAATCCTGTTGGATACGACGAAGCCGCGTGGGAAGAGCGCATAGCGCTCGATCGGCTCGGCGACCCAGATGGTGTATTTCCCCGGCCGGCTGAGATCGTAGGTGTACGTGACATCGACTTCGTCCGTCACGGATTTGCCCGGGGCCAGCATGAAGCCGTGCACGCTTCCCACGCGCATGCGGATCTGTTCCCCTGGCTTGGGCCTCGCAGGGAGCGGTTGAAGCGGAGCCAGCCGTCCCCGCTGGTCGTGGACGAAGACCCAGTAGAGTATCCACCCACCTGTGGCAACGTGCACCGGCCGGTCCCCCGGATTCCCAATGGTCACACGCAGGAGGAGTGCTTTCCCTGCCTTGAGCGGCTGCTTCGGCGCGTGGAGGGTCAATGCGAAATGGTCCCTTGGCCCAGACGCCCCCGCCGCCAGCACTGCGAGTGCGAGAACCGCCGCGGGGGCATAGACGAGAGATCACGCGATTCGTTTCACGGACTCCTCCTCAACAATGAGTTCCCCTGTCGATAGAGACACCGCTCCCGCGCGCCAGGTTCCCACTAATGCGCTCTTGCTTCGCAGCCACTGAGTTGATTCGCTCGGGGTTGGACCGGACTTTACCGGAAAACAAAACGGCCGGAGGCGGGCGCCTCCGGCCGGCGGAATCTTAGCAACTACCCCTTACTTCTTGTCTTCCTTGTCCTCGCCCTCTTCGGGGAGGCCGGGCTGCTGTTTGGCGGCCTCTTCGGCGGCCTTGCGGCGAGCCTCCGCCTTGCGGGCGCGGAT
>JBJKQV010000199.1:0-2876 GCA_046704985.1 Terriglobia bacterium | reverse complement strand
CTCCACCGCCGCGCCTTCCAGCGCCCGGCGGGGAATCAGGCCGATGATCTCGCTGCCTACCACGTCCACGGCCTGCGCGGCCGCTTCCGCGCGCACCGCGGCAAAGACCGTGGCGATGGACGTGGTCTCATAGTCGGTGAGGTTCATCGAAACCTGCGCGAGGTTGCGCGCCTTCAGCTCCACGCCCATCGCCTTCACGCACGGGAAGCCGCCGCCCGAGGCGCGAATCTTCTTGGCGATGGCTTTGGCCAGCGCGACGTCGGGCGTGTTCAGGTTGATGTTGTAGGCGATCAGGAATTTGCGCGCGCCCACGACCGTGGCGCCGGCCGTCGCGTGCAGTTCCGCGCCGCCGAAGTCGGGCCGGCGCTCAGGGTTGGTCCGCACTTCCTCGCGCACGCCTTCGAACTGCCCGCGCCGGATGTTCTCCAGGTTCTTGCGCTCCGGCGTGCGCGCCGCGGCTTCGTAGAGATAAGTGGGAACGCCGAAACGCTTCCAGGCTTCCTCCGCCACCCACTCGGCCAGGCGCACGCAGTCTTCCAGGGTCACGCCGGAGATGGGGACGAAGGGAACCACGTCGGTCGCGCCCAGTCGCGGGTGCGCGCCCTGGTGGCGGTTCAGGTCAATCAACTCCGCGGCCTTGCCCATGCCGCGCAGCGCCGCTTCGCCCAGGCTTTCGCGCGAGCCCACCAGGGTGATCACCGAACGGTTGTGGTCGGCGTCCATCTCGCGGTCGAGCAGATAGACGTCCGGCCCGGCCAGCAGCGCCGCGACGATCGCGTCCACCTTTGCGGCGTCGCGGCCTTCGCTGAAGTTGGGGACACATTCGACGAGAGTTTGCATGTCAAGTCCTTGGTCAGCTGTCAGCCCTCAGCGTTCAGACTTCCGTTGTCAGCGGTCAGTCGATACGTTCCGCCTGTCGGTTGCCTTGGCAGGAGGACAACTGATAACTGACAGCTGATCGCTGAAAGCTTCTTATTGCCTCACGTAGATAATTTTTCCGCGCTTCACGGTCATCTCGCAATGGTTCCATCCGAAATAGTAGGGAATCTCGCGGTAATCGTCCACGTCCATGACCGCGAGGTCGGCCTGCTTGCCCGGCTCGAGAGAGCCCAGGCACGCGTCGCGGCCGAGCGAGTAAGCGGCGTTGAGCGTCGAGGCCACGATCGCTTCCGCGGGCGTCATGCGCATCTGCGTCCCCGCCAGCGCCAGGACGAACTGCATGTTGAGCGTGGGGCTGGTGCCGGGATTGAAGTCGGTCGCCAGGGCCACCGCCGCGCCCGCTTCGATCAGCCGCCGCGCCGGCGGATAGCGGCGCGTCGCCAGGTTGAAGTTCGACGCCGGGACCAGCACCGCCACCGTCGTACTGCGCGCTAATCCGCGGATCTCGGCGGCATTTGCGTGGTCGAGGTGATCCACCGATGCTGCGCCCATTTGCGCGGCCATCGAGCACGAGCCGCTGTGGCTCAGTTGCTCGGCGTGCAGGCGCAGCGCCAGACCGTAGCGCCGGCCGGCGGCGAGCACACGGCGGCATTCTTCGCGCGTGAAGGCGCCGCGGTCGCAGAAGCAATCCACAAACTCCGCCAGCCGCGCGCGCGCCACGGCGGGAATCAACTGCTCGACGACGCGCTTCAGGTATTGAGCGCGGCGCGCACGGAATTTCTTGGGCAGGGCGTGCGCGGCGAGCAGCGTGGGCACCAGCTCGAGCGGCGACGCCTGGGCCAGGGCGCGCACCACCTGGAGAATCTTGATCTCGTTGCGCACGTCGAGCCCGTATCCGGATTTCACTTCCAGGGTGGTGGTGCCGTGGGCGGTGAATCGGTGCAGGAAGCGGCGCGCCTGAGCGACGAGTTGCGGTTTGCGCGCGGCGGCCAGCAACCGCGCCGAGCGTGCGATGCCGCCTCCCGCCGCGGCGATCTGCTCGTAGGACTGGCCTCGGATGCGGCGCTCGAAGTCTTCCACGCGGCTGCCCGCGAAAACCAGGTGGGTGTGGCAGTCGACGAATCCCGGCATCACCACGCGCCCGCGGCAGTCGACGGGCAAAGCCTTCAGGCGGCGGGCCCGGGCGCGCAGGTCGCGGGTGCGCCCGGCAGCGACAATGACGCCGCCCTGGATGAGCACCGCGCCGCCGGTGACCAGGCCCAGCTCACCCAGCGCCCGGCCGCGGCGGGGCGCCGGCCCTCCGGCGAGCGTCAAGAGTTGCCCGGCGTTGTGAAAGAACAGCGCGCGTGGTGGCCGGTCGGACATTGGAGACCTCGACGAGTTTTGTTAGAATGGCAGCAATTCAGGCGAGGAGGCCGCTGCCATGCCCAGCTACGAGTTCCTCTGCAAACAGTGCAAGAAGACGTTCACGATCATGCTCACCTTGCGGGAATACGAGAAAGGGCGCGTCGCCTGCCCGAAGTGCAAGAGCAAGAAGGTCGAGCAGAAGCCTGCCGCCTTCTTCGCCGTCACCGCCAAGAAAAGTTGAGCGGACTACTTCCCGCGCATGGGAATCTTGACGCCCGCTTTGCGGGAGAAGCTGACGGCTTCCTCGTAACCCGCGTCGGCGTGCCGGGCGACGCCGATGCCGGGGTCGTTGGTGAGCACGCGGTTGAGGCGCTTGGCCATTTCCGGCGTGCCGTCGGCGACGGTCACCTGTCCGGCGTGCAGCGCGTAGCCGATGCCCACCCCGCCGCCGTTGTGGAACGAAACCCAGCTCGCTCCCGAGGCGGTGTTGAGCAGCGCGTTGAGGACGGGCCAGTCGGCGATGGCGTCGCTCGAGTCCTTCATGGATTCGGTCTCGCGGAAGGGCGAGGCGACGGAGCCGCAGTCGAGGTGGTCGCGGCCGATGACGATGGGCGCTTTGAGTTCGCCCTTGGCCACCAGGTCGTTAAGCC
>JBJKQV010000198.1:0-5574 GCA_046704985.1 Terriglobia bacterium | reverse complement strand
GCATACGGCCACTTCGGCGACGAGATGTACTTCATGGCCTGCGGCGAGCATCTGGCCTGGGGATACGTGGATCAACCACCGCTCATCGCCCTGGCGGCGTGGCTGACCCGGCACCTTTTTGGGACGTCGGTTTTTGCCGTGCGCGTGCTGCCGGCGCTGGCCGGGTTCGCAATCGTGTGGCTGACGGGGCGCATCGCGCGCGAGTTGGGGGGCGGGCGTTTTGCGCAGGGGCTGGCGGCGCTCTCGGTCGCTTGCGCGGGCGTCTACCTCATCCTCTACCACCTGTTCACCATGAACGCTTTCGAGCCCCTGCTCTGGATGGGCTGCGCGCTGGTGGTGATCCGCATCATCAAGACCGGCAACCAGAAGCTCTGGCTCTGGTTCGGTGTGCTGGCGGGCGTGGGGATGGAAAACAAATACTCCATAGCGGTCTTCGGCTTTGCGATCGTCGTCGGCCTGCTGCTGACGCGCGAGCGCAAGGCGTTGGCCAGCAAATGGATCTGGCTGGGCGGCCTCATCGCCTTCCTGATTTTTCTTCCCAACCTCGTCTGGAACATCCAGCACCACTTTCCTTTTCTGGAGCTGATGCACAACATCCGCGCCCAAGGGCGCGACCTGCCGTTTACGCCGCTCGGCTACCTGCGCGCCCAGATGTTTCTGATGACCCCGGTGACGCTGCCGGTGTGGGGGCTGGGGGCTTTCTATTTCTTCTTCTGGCGGCGCGGCAAGCCTGTTGCCGTGCTGGGCTGGGCGTTCGTGACGGTGCTGGGAGTTTTCATCGTGCTCCACGGCAAGGATTACTATTCCTCGCCGGTGTTCCCGATGGTTCTGGCGGGCGGCGCCATCGCCATCGAGCAAGCGGCGGGCGGCGCCTGGCGCTGGCTCAAGCCCGCCGTGGTGCTGCTGATTCTCGCGGGTACGGCGGTGCTGTTTCCACTGTTTGTTCCGGTGCTTTCGCCCGCCGCCTACCTGCGCTACCAGGCCAAGCTGCCCTTCAAGATTCAGCCCGACGAAAAGAGCATGATCGGCGAGCCCATGCCACACTACTACTCGTGGTGTTTCGGCTGGCCGGCGATGGTCGCAGCGGTGGCGGAAGCATACCACCGCCTGCCTCCGGCCGAGCGCGCCGACACCGCCATCTTCGCCAACAATTTCGGCGAAGCGGGGGCGGTTGACCTGCTGGGGCCCAAGTACGGTCTGCCCAAGGCCATCAGCGGGCACCAGAACTATTGGCTGTGGGGGCCGCGAAATTACTCCGGCGAGACCATGATTGTGGTCGGCGACACGGTCGAAGGCGCCAGCCACTGGTTCCGGCATGTCACCGTAGTGGCGCAACTGCACAACCCTTACGCCTCGCCGTATGAGAACAAGCCAGTGCTGCTTTGCCAGGGCAAGCGTTTTCCCTCGCTGCGCGCCGTCTGGCCCAAACTGAAATCGTGGGACTGAAGGCCACTCGCAGGATTGCACCCCAGGGGCGGCGCAGACCCTCGCCCCCCTGAGGGTCTGCGCCCCCGAGTGCTTTCAACTCCCGGTCAGCTCTGCACGGCGTCGTAGAGAATCTTCAGAAACTTCTCCCGCGACGCTTCACGCACGACGTCGGTATTGGGCGCTTTGCCCGTCACCTTCAAATGGTCGACCACGGTTTGCCCGAGGCTCAGGCCGCCCTGGATTTCCACGTCGACGTAGGCTCGCTCCACCTTGGTGGCGACGCTGGGGTCGAGTGCCACGGCCATGGCGATCGGGTCGGGCAGATCGAAGCCGCGCAGGTGGGTCGTTTTCAGCGCGAACTCGGTGAGTTTCCTCTGAATGTCCACGCAGAATTTCGCCAGGGGAGTGCCGACCCCGCGCAGGCGCGCCGTGTCCTCCGGGTCGAAAACGGCGTACAGGCGAGAGATGTCCCAGCCGGCCATCACGGTAGGAAGGCCCGAGGCAAAGACGATCTTGGCGGCTTCCGGGTCCACCCAGATGTTGTATTCGGCCACCGGCGTGACGTTTCCTGGACCCCACCCCACGCCGCCCATCATCACGTAGCGCTTCACCATCTTGGCGATGCCGGGCTCCTGCTTGAGGGCCAGCGCGAGGTTGGTCAAGGGCCCGAGGGTGACGAGAGTGAGCTCACCGGCGTGGCGGTGAATGGTTTCGATCATCGCCGGAACCGCGTCGCCGGGCGCCGGCGAGCGGCCGTGCAGGGGCAGGCCGATGTCGCCCATGCCGTCGTGCCCGTGGACGTACTCGGCGTTGTGATAAGGCTGCACCAGGGGAGCCTCGGCGCCGCGGTAGACGGGAACGTTTTTCTTCCCGCAAAGGTCGCGGGTGTAAAGGGCGTTCTGAAGCCCTTTGTTGACGTTCACGTTCCCGGCCACCACGGTGATGGCCTCGACCTTGACGCCGGGGTGCTGAAGCGCCATGACCAGCGCCACCGCATCGTCGGAGGCCGTATCGGTATCAATGAGAAAGGGCCGGGCCCCCCCGCGAGGAGTGGACTTCTGGCCTGCGGGAACGGCTGACGGCGTCAGGCCGCTCGCGAATTTCGGCAGCGCAGCGCTCCCTCCGGCCACACCCAGCAATTGCAGCGCTTTCCTTCGCGAGAGAGCGCTTTTGAAAAGTTCATCCATGATGGTCCTCCGTTCTGGTTCAAGGTTGTGGGCATTGCTCCGCGTACCAGCGGGCAGATTCTCTCCTGCAAACCAATTGAGTCACCCGGCCCCCGGGCAGCGCGGCGAGCGGGCGCCGCGTGGAGGCATTATACGCCTCCGCGGCGGCGGTGGAAGCCCCTTGCCAAGGCGCCTAGCCGCCGCGGGAGCCCTTGGTCGGTCTCTTGGTGCCTTGGCGTGAAGATGTTTCTTCTGTTCAGGTGTGGTGAGTTTCCGGAAGGCAAGACTCTGCGAAGCCCGCCGCGCGGGGGTCAGGGTTGATTGGAGGTGTGGGGCAGGCGGGACTCCAGGTCTTTCACTTCCTTGTTCAGCCGCGCCTGGCGTCGTGAAAGGTTCCAGGCGTAGCCCATGAAGATAATCCAGACCAGAGCGTAAGCGGCGAAGAGATATTTGTTGACCACGCTAAGCCTCCGTTTCCTGAGAACTCAATTGTCGGCGCAGGGCGCTCAAGCGGCGGGCGGCGCGCGCCAGTCCCACCCGCTGCCGCAGCAGGAAGCTGAAGAGGCAGAAGAAAGCTCCCAGGCTCACCAGCAGGGTAGCGAGCATGCGGGGATCGAGGCCCGAGTTGGGGCCGCCGAAGACCACCGGCTGCGGGTGCTGGGTGCGGAACCAGCGGATGGACATGTAATCGAAAATCACGTCGGCAAAGCCCATGATGCCCACTACCGCCGCCAGCACCGCCGCGCGTGAAGGGTTCACCAGGTAGCTGCGCAGCATCAGGTAGGCGATAAAGAGCAGCCAGAGGATGAAGGTGGAAGTCAGGCGCATGTCCCAGGTCCACCAGATGCCCCAGACGGGCTTGGCCCACAAGGGGCCGGTCACCAGCACGCAACTACAGAAGACGAAGCCCACCTCGGCGGCCGAGTGCGCCACCTCGTCCCAGGCCGCGGAACGCCGGGCGAGGTAAACGAGGCTGCCCACAAATACGATCAGGTAGGCCGTAAAGGCGGTGATGGCCGAGGGGACGTGGATGTAGAAGATCCGCTGCACCTCGCCCATGGTTCGCTCCTCGGGCGCGTAGAGGAAAATCATGTAAAGCGCCACGACCAACCAGAGGGCGGTCAAGGCGGCGTGGGCGGTATTGGAAAGCAGTTTCTTCATAACCGAAAATCCGTCGGCGGGCGCGCGCGGCGCCGCCTATTCCTCCAGGACGTACTCGAAGAGCAGATATGACAGCACCACAAAGACCACGCTGAAGGCCGCCAGCAGCTTCAGCCAGACGGCGTACTCGGCGACGGGCTGATGGCGCAGGGCGCCGCTGGTGGCTTCGATGGCGCCCACGAAGACCGGCACCGCCACCGGAAACTGCAGCACCGGCAGCATCACCTCGCGCATGCGCGTGTTGGCGGCGATGGCGCCGAAGATCGTGCCCACCGCCACGTAGCCAAGCGTCCCCAAAAAGCAGGTGAGCGCAAACCAACCGAGCGTGGGGAGGAAAGAAAAGTTATACCAGAGCGACGCGATGATGACTATGACCAGTTCCGTAAAGGCCAGGAAGAGGAAATTGGCGGCCATCTTGCCCAGGTAAATCGCCCCCGGGTCGGCGGGGGTGAGCATCAGCCCTTCCAGGCAGGCGTTCTCGCGCTCGGCGGCGAAGGAGCGGTTGAAGCCCAGGATGCCGACAAAGGCGAAGGTGACCCAGAGGACCACAGGCAGGGTGCGCAGCTTCTCCTGCTGGTCGTTGGCGAGGGTGAAGTTGAACAGGAAGACGAGGAGCAGACCGAAGACGCACATCAGCGCCAGCGTCTCGCGGTTGCGCCACTCGACGCGCAGGTCCTTGGCGAAGACCGTCCAGGCGGTGCGGACCAATTCCATATCAGCCGGAAGCGCTCCGTGGAACGATGCCCAGAGAGGCGAGGGGAGCGATCTCGAGCGGGCCGTCGTAGCGCACCGCGCCGCGTCCCATGGCGACCAGGCGGCGCGCCAGCGCCGCCCCCTGGGCAAAATCGTGAGTGGAAAAAATCAGGCCCTTGCCGGCGGCGGGCAGGCGGGCGAGCAGGGCGCAGAGACTCGCCGTGGAGCCGGCGTCGAGGCCGGTAAAGGGCTCGTCGAGGAGCAGGAACGTCGGGTCGTGGAGGAAGGCGCGGGCCAGCGCCACGCGCTGCTGCAAGCCGCGAGAAAGCCCGCTCACCGGCTCGTCGGCGCGCTGGCGTACCGCGAAGAGCTCGAGCGCCGCGTCGATGCGCTTCGCGAGGTCGCGCAGCCCGAACAGCCGCCCCGTAAAGCGCAGGTTCTCGCGCCCCGTCAGGTCGCCGTAAAGAAATGTGGAGTGGGAGACAAAGCCCAGGGCGGATTTGGGCGCCGCCGGGTCTTCGCTGAAGGCGCGTCCGGCATAGAGCACCTGGCCCTCGGTGGGGCGGGAGAGCGAGGCTAGGGTGCGCAGCAGGGTGGTCTTGCCCGCGCCGTTGGGCCCGTAGACCAGCACCGCCTCGCCCGGCCGCACGCGCACGGAGACGGACTTGAGCGCTGCGGAGTCGCCGAAGTATTTGCATACGTCGCGCGCTTCCAGCGCCGGTTTATCGGGGAGCGGAGCCAGAGGCATAGGTTTTAGGAACCGTTTTCTTCAGACTGGCGATCAGCTTGGCCCTCAGTTCCAGGCGCTCCTTCCAGTATTGCTTCTTTTCGATTTTGCCCGCCTCGAAAAGCTCATCCAGGTCGGCGAGGGCGTTGAGCCAACCTTCCGCCTGCGCTTCGAACTTCCGGCGCTCGGCGGGCGCGGCCAGACGCTGCTTCCAGCGGTTCCACTCCTTGCTGGAGCGGATGCCCAGCGCCCAGAGCAGAATCACCAGCAGGCAGGCGAGCAGCGGCACGCCCAGCTTGGTCATGGAGTTGGGCTCAACCTTGACGGGGTTCTCGCCCTGCGCGCCCGAGGAGCCGGAGGCGGCAGCAGCGGCGGCTGGAGCATTGCCGCTCAGGGTGG
>JBJKQV010000197.1:0-5202 GCA_046704985.1 Terriglobia bacterium | reverse complement strand
CGGAAATGGGAAGGCTGGTCGCGGCGCGCAGGTTGCGGAACCAGGTGAGGTTGGTTCCTTGCAACATCCCCTCCCCATCGATGTAGGTGCAGAGGAATTCCGAGCAGTAGGGCTCGAGCTCGGGAAGGGCTTGGGTGGTCGCCAGGGGAAGGATCTCGCTCCAGCCGTGGACGGCGACGCGGTCGCCGAGCGCGTCGACGGCGATCATCAGGCGCTGGCGGGGAATTTCCAGCGCGCGCAGAAAGGCGTGGTTCACGCCCTGGGAGGTGAACGCCGCGCTGCCCACGATAACTTTGTGTGCGCCGTCCTCCAAAGCCTGCTCGGCGCGTGCCGCGGAGCGAATGCCGCCTCCTACCCGGCAGCGGGCGCGCGCACACAGCGTGCGCACCAGGGCCGCCTGGTTCGGGCGCCCCATCGCCGCGTCCAGGTCAATCACCTGCACCTCGGCGAAGTCGCGGAACTTTGCAAGCACCGCCGGCGGGTCGGGCAGCTCCAGGGCCTTCTCGCGCCCTTGCACGAGCTGCACCACCTTGCCGTCCATCAGGTCTAGGCACGGAATTATCATGGGAAAAGCAGTGACGGGTGACGAGTGACAAGTGACGAGCAGCCGGCGCGGCGGCTGTCAGCGCGAAAATCGAATTCTACCTGGCTTGTCACTTGTCACTCACCACTTGTCACTTTCTTCTTACCTTCTCACCGCAATCCCTCGCGCCGCCAGAAATTCTTTCAGGCCGCCCAGCGTGTGCTGCTCGAAGTGGAAGACGGAAGCGGCAAGAGCGGCGTCGGCGGCGCCGCGTTCGAAGACCTCGGCAAAGTGCTCGGGGCGGCCGGCGCCTCCCGAAGCGATGACGGGGATGCGCAGCGCGCCCGAAACCGCGGCGGTCAGCGCGCAGTCGAAGCCGTTCTGCGTGCCGTCGGCGTCCATGGAGGTGAGCAGAATCTCGCCCGCGCCCAGCGATTGCGCCTCGCGCGCCCACTCGAGCGCGTCCCGGCCCGTCGAGCGCGTTCCGCCGTAGGTGCAGACTTCCCAATGCGCGTTCCTTTGGGAAGCGCCGCTTTCCTTTTTCTCATTTCCAACACGTCGCGCATCAATGGCGACGACGATAGCCTGGCTGCCGAAGCGTTCGGCGAGCTCGCGCACCAGCGGCGGAGACTCGACGGCGGCGGTGTTGACGGCTACTTTGTCGGCGCCCGCGGCCAGCAGCCGCCGCGCGTCATTGGCGCTGCGCACACCGCCGCCCACCGTCAGAGGAATAAAAAGCCGGCGCGCCACGCGGCTGACCGTGTCCATGAGCGTGGCGCGGCCCTGCTGCGAGGCGGAGATATCGAGCAGCACCAGCTCGTCGGCACCCTCGCGATTGTACGCCTCCGCGAGCTCCGCCGGGTCGCCCGCGTCGCGCAGGCTTTGGAAGCGCACCCCTTTCACTACGCGGCCGTCTTGACAGTCAAGACACGGAATCAGGCGTTTGGCGAGCATCTCGGTCGTTTCCCCTATCCGGCGCAAGCGCGCTGCTTGCGCGGGAATCAGAATGGTCCGGTTAAGACTCCAGAAAATTTCTCAGCACGCGCAGCCCCACCTCGCCGGACTTTTCGGGATGGAACTGCACGGCGCGCAAGTTGCCGCGCTCGATCGCCGCGGCGTAGCTCACGCCGTAATCGCTGACGGCGCTGGTTTCGTCGGTGAGGGGCGCGCAGTAGGAGTGGCAGTAGTAGACGAAGCTTCCTTCCCCGACGCCGCGGAAGAGGCCGCCCTTCTGGCGAAGCTGCAACTGGTTCCAACCCACCTGCGGAATCTTGGCGACGCCTTCCAGCCGCCGCACGCGTCCGGCCAGCAGGCCCAGGCCGGGAATTTCCGGAGCCTCGTCGCTCCCTTCGTAGAGCGCCTGCAAGCCCAGGCAGATGCCCAGGAACGGCCGGCCTTGCTCGAGGCGCCGGCGCAACGGCTCGATCCAGCGCCGCGCGGCGAGTTCCTTCATCATGGCGCCGAAGTGCCCCTGACCGGGCAGGATGTATTTTTCCGAGCCGTTGAGCAGTTCCGGCCGGTCGACGGGCTGCGCGGGATAGCCGAGATGGCGCACGGCCTTGAGCACCGAGCCGACGTTTCCAGCGCCGTAATCCAGGATGGCAATCATCGAAGTTTTCGGGGAGGCGCCCGGCGGGCCCTTCCCGCTCCTTTCAAAGCAAACCTTTGGTCGAAGGCAACTGGCGCTTCAGCCGCGCGTCGCGCGAGCAGGCGTAGCGCAGGGCGCGCGCCAGCGACTTGAACAACGCCTCCACGGCGTGATGCGAGGAGCGCCCGTAAGCGACCTTGAGGTGCACGTTGGAGCGCGCGGCGGTCGCGAAGGCGTGGAAGAAATCCTCCAGCAACTCGCTCTGCAAATCCCCCACGCGGCGCGCGCGCAGGGGCGCGCGTAGCACCAGGTACGGCCGCCCGCTCAGGTCCACGGCGGCGACGGCGAGGGTTTCGTCCATGGGCATTAGAAAGTAGCCGGCGCGGTTGATGCCGCGCTTGGAGCCCAGGGCACGGCGCAGCGCTTCGCCCAGCACCAGGCCGACGTCCTCGACGGTGTGGTGCTGGTCCACGTCCAGGTCGCCGCGCGCCGTCAACTCCAAATCGAAGCCGCCATGGCGCGCAAAGAGCTCCAGCATGTGGTCGAGAAAACGGATGCCGGTCGCGACGCGGTAGCGCCCGTGGCCGTCCAGGTTGAAGCGCACGCGGATGTCGGTCTCGGTGGTGCGGCGGCGGAAGCTGGAGAGGCGAGGTTTCATGCGAACCACCCGGTGGGGGAATAGGCGACGAAGTTGCGCCAAGCCGCCGGCGCCGGGCGCGATTCGAGCAGGGGCTTGAGGCGCCCGAGCTCGCGAATCAGCCGGCGGGTTTGCGACGTGGTGCCCACCGAGAACCGCACATAGCCGCTCAGTCGCGGGTCGTAGCTCCAATCGCGCACCAGGATGCGCTTCCGGCGCAGGCGCGCCGCCACTTGCGGCGCGTGCTCGCCCACGCGCGTGAGCACAAAGTTGGCGGCGCTGGGCACGTAGGCGACTCCCAGCGCGTCGAGGGCGCGGCAGAAGATTGCGCGGTTCGAGCGCACTTCCTCCGCGTAGCGCCGAACGTAGCCGGGATGGCGGATGGCCTCGCAGGCGCAGGCGATGGCGAGCGAGTTCACGGCGAAAGGGTTCTGGGAGCGGTGAATCATCTCCGCCAGCCGCCGGTTGGCGAACAGAAAACCCATGCGCAGCGCCGCCATCCCGAAGGCTTTGGAGAAGGTGCGCGTCACCACCAGGTTCGCGTAGCGGCGGATCCAGGGCAGCACCGTCTCGCCGGAGAAATCGAAGTACGCCTCGTCCACCAGCACCAGGGTGCGCGGCGCGGCCTTGAGCAGCGCGGCCAGGTCGCGTTTGGGCATCATCGTGCCCGTGGGGTTGTTGGGGTTGGCGATGGCCATCCAGCGCGGACGCTGCTTGGCGGCCGCCAGCAGCTTGGCGATGGGCGGGCGGAACCCTTCCTCGAAGCGCACGCTCACGGTGCGACCCCCGGCCACGCTGTGGAAGAACTGAAACACCGGAAAGGTGGGCACCGGCACCACCAGGCGGTCGCCGGGATCGACGAAGGCGTCGCAGAGCATCTTGATGGCTTCGTCGGTGCCGTTGGTGAGCAGCATCTCTTCCGGCGCCACGCCGAAATAGCGCGCCAGCTTCTCGCGGCTGCGCTGGTATTCGGGATAGCGCGAGAGCTCTTCGGCGGTGAGCAGGCGGCGCAGCGCCGGGATGACGCCGGGGGCGCAGCCCACGGTGTTCTCGTTGAAGTCGAGGCGCAGCTTGCCAGCGCGCCCTTCGAGCGGCGGACGGTATTTCTTCAGCCGTTGCACTGCCTTTCGCGGTTGCAGCATAAGCCTAAGACCTCTTTGAACGATGGCGGACGGTTTTGCTTTGCGCGCGAGCCGGAAGCGCAAAGCGCACGTCCACGGAATAAGCGTGAGCGGCCAGGCCTTCGGTTGAGGCGAGCGTGCCGATAGCGGGGCGCAAGCCCGCCAGGCCGCGGCGCGTCAGGCGCTGATAGCTCACCGTCTTGACGAAATCGGCGGCGCTCACTCCGGCGCGCCGGCTGGCGGCGCCGGAAGTGGGCAGAATATGATTGCTTCCGGAAGCGTAGTCGCCGGCGGCCACGGGGCTCAGCCCGCCCAGAAAGACGGACCCCGCGGCGCGAACCTGCGCGAGCCGCCCGGCGACATCGTCGAGCAGCGTCAGGTGCTCGGGCGCGAGTTGGTTGGCGAACTCGACCGCTTCCTTTAAATTACGCGTCACGACGATAGCGCCCTGGCGGCGGAGCGAGCGCGCCGCCACCGGCAGGCGCAGGCGGGTGACGAGCTTCGCCGCTTCGGCCTGCACCGCCTTGGCGAGGCGGCGCGACGAGGTGATGAAGACGGCCGTCGCGTCCACGTCGTGCTCGGCCTGGGCGACCAGGTCGGCGGCAATCCAGTCGGCACGCCCGCGCGCGCCTACCATCACCAGCTCTGTCGGCCCGGCGATGAAGTCAATGCCGCACTCGCCCGCGAGAAGCTTCTGCGCGGCGGCCACGTAGCGGTTGCCGGGGCCCACGATTTTTTCGGCGCGCGGAACGCTTTCCGTTCCGTAAGCGAAGGCGGCGACGGCTTGCGCGCCGCCCAGCCGGTAAACGCGCGTCACGCCCAGCAGGTGCGCCGCCGCGAGCACCGCCGGCGCAGGGCGCGGGGAAGTGAGCAGGATTTCCTCGACCCCGGCCGCCTGAGCGGGAATGACGCTCATCAGCACGGTGGAGGGCAGGGCAAAGCGCCCGCCGGGAACGTAACACGCCACGCGCTCGAGCGGGCGAAGGGTCTGGCCGACCTCGACTCCCGGCGCCGTCTCGACGCGCCAGGCAGCGGGAAGCTGGCGGCGCGCTACGGTGCGGATGTTCTTGGCGGCAGCGCGCAGGGCGGCTCGGAGCGCGCGCGGTGCGGCGTCCCAGGCGCGGCGAATTTCCCCGGGCGGGACGGTAAAGCCCGCGGCGCGCAGGTCTACACCGTCCAGGCGCCGCGTCCAGCGGATGAGCGCGCGGTCGCCGTGGCGGCGCACGTCCTCGACGATGCGGCGTGCCGCTTCCCCGGCCTGCGCGGCGCGCGTTTGGCGCGCCCGCCGCAGGCCCGCCAGCGCGCGGGCGTCGTTGCTCGCAAAGATTCTCAG
>JBJKQV010000196.1:0-19275 GCA_046704985.1 Terriglobia bacterium | reverse complement strand
CACCGAAGCCTTGTGGAGCGATGCCTCAGGCCTGGGCCCCGTGGCAAATTCGACGCGGGCTGACTCGGAGGTGGTGTTATACTCTGTGCACGTGAAGAGGGAGATGGAAGACCTGGACCACAGCGCGGACACGGACGGCGCTCCGAAGAAACGCGTATCGACATTCCGAATGATAGTTATACTCGTCGTGGCGATGTCGATTTATGCTTTCTTTAGACTCTCGACCGGCAAGTGGGTCATGCCGGCTCTCATCGCCGTGCTCAGTATTCTGGAAGGCGTGCAACTCGTTAGTGCCGTTAGGGAGTCAAGGGGCGCAGAGGCCGCGTGCGACTTCTTTTACTTCTTGGTTCTCGTTTCCGCCCTTTACGGCGTCTACCGCCATTTGCTTGCGGTTGGTCAAATGTTTATGGTTGCCACGGTCCTATACAGGCCTTACTACACACTTTACCGTAACCGCCGACTGGCGGTTGTCCTGGGGGTGCTGATCGCGGCCGCGGTACTGCCGATTACCACCGGGGTACTGACGGACCCCACGTCTGTGGCTTTCTTGACCATCTTCTACGTGTTGATGGTGGCGAGCCTCTGGGTTTTCTGCTCAGAGTTTTGTGAGGGTCTTTTCGATTTTGCGCAATAGATCGCGCTGCGCCTTACCTCTACGGTTGCCCCCGCTGGGCGGATGGTCTGACAGATTCCAACCCGGTGCGGAGGCGTCAGTCCCTCCTGCAGCTTGAAGGGGAGCGAGATTCGAAAAGCAATTGCCCAGCCAAGAAGCTAGTGCGCGGCAAAGAGCTTGCGGAGTCTTGCGGCCTGTGCGGGGTTCTTGCGCAGCAGCAGGCGGCGCAGGCGTGTGAACTCGTCGGCGTCAATCCGCTGCACGGTCCCGCGGCCGCGCTGCGGGGTGAAGGCGAGAATATGGTCGAGGTCGGGGCGGCGCGTCAAGGGGTTTTGCAGGCGCACCGCCCGGCGCGGCGCCACAAAATCCACCAGCGAGCCCATGCCGCGGTCGCGCCCGTTCGAAGCCGCCCGCGCCAGGCCCACCACCCGCCGCCGGTCCGCCTCGTAGCAAAGGAACAGGTCGCCGCGCTTCACTTCCTCGCGCAGGAAGCGGAGACTGCGGGCGCTCTTGATCCAACCCTCGTCGCCCATCTCGTAGGCGCCCTGCCGGCGCGAGAGGAAGTAGCGGTCGAATTCCCAGCCCCGCCGGGTGTTGATCTTGAAGACCCAGACGTTCATCGGAGTATCGGGCGATGGAGTGATCGGGTCATGGAAAGAGGGCCATGATAGGCGAGGAGCAGCGGGGAGGCAAGGGTGAAGCGGCGCTCAGTTCTCGCGCGTCGGAGCAAAGTCCTCGCAGGCGGCGTTGACGTTGGGGTAGACGCCGATCACCGTGTCCACGCGGGTCAGTTTCAACACCCCGCTCACCATCTCCCTCACGCCCGCCAGGCGCAGGGCGCCTCCCGCCTTCTTGAGCTTGGAGAAGCTCTTCACCAGGCTGCCGATGCCCGAGCTGTCCAGGTAACTCACCCCGCTAAAGTCCAGGATCACGTGCGCCTGGTTGTGGCTGATGATTTCGTCCACCTCGCGCTCCAGACGCCGGCAGTCGTCGCCCATGTAGATGCTGCCCGCCAGCTCCAGCACCGGGATGCCGTTCGCGGTCTCGGTCTTTTTCAGGTCCATTGCATCCTCACCGCGCCGGACTGCGGCGCGCGCCAATTTACTCTTCTCCCTCGTAGGGGAACTGCCGGATCAGCTTCATGCAATCGGAAAGGGCTTTGAGCTGCGAGCTGCCCCAGCCGGAGGGAAGAAACGCCGCCGTTTTCTGGTTGACCTGCTTGTCGGACTCGGCGAAGAAGCGCAGGTGCTGCCCCGGGGGCGGCACGGCGTATTCGCGGACGGTGATGCAGAAAGTGACGTCGCCGCCGGGCTGGTGCTTCTTCATCGAGAAGACGCGCAACTCGGCCAGTTCTTCCGAAGCGTCGGCTCGCGCATACTCCCACTCGGCCACGGGTATTCTCCTTTTTCCAGTGTGTGCGGCCCTGCGTCTTAAAAAGGGACGCAGCTATTCTAGGCTGCGTGGCACGGCAAGTCAACGGCGGACGGGCCCGTGTCCGCCTTCAGCCTCTGCAAGCCGTTTCATGACGACTAACCTTATCGAGCGCCGCCCCGGCGCTTGCGTTCCGGGCGCGGGACCTCTAAAGTTATCCCCATCCAGGGCAGTCGGAAATGAGCGTGGAGGGTCAGCGCGGCATGACGATCCTTATCGGATTTCTGGGCGCGGCACTGCTGGCGGTGATTCTTTGGGATGCCTTCGAGACCATCATCTTGCCTCGGCGAGTGACCCGCCGGGTGCGCCTGACGGGGGCGTTCTACCGTTACACCAGCATTCCTTGGCTGGCCCTGGCGCGCCGCCTCAAGCCCGGCAAGCGCCGCGAAGGCTTCCTGAGCATCTACGGCCCGCTCTCCGTGCTCTTGCTGTTCGGCGTTTGGGCGGGGGGACTGATTCTGAGCTTTGCCCTGCTGCAATACGCGGGGGCGGGCTGGAGCCAGGGGCAGCAAGGCTTGCCGGCCTTCCGGGCCCAGCTCTACCTGAGCGGGACGTCGTTCTTCACCCTGGGCCTGGGCGACGTGACCCCGCACTCGGCCCTGGCGCGCCTGATTACGGTGCTCGAATCGGGCACCGGGTTCGGCTTTCTGGCCGTGGTCATTTCCTATTTGCCGGTGCTTTACGGGGCGTTCTCGCGGCGCGAAGTGAACATCTCGCTGCTCGACGCGCGCGCCGGCTCGCCGCCCACCGCCGCCGAACTGCTCCGCCGCCACAGCCGCCAGCAGAATCTGGAGGCGCTCGCCGAATACCTGCGCGCCTGGGAAGCCTGGGCGGCGGAATTGATGGAAAGCCACCTTTCCTACCCCGTGCTCTGCTACTTCCGCTCGCAGCACAACAACCAGTCGTGGGTGGCGGCGCTGGCCACCATTCTGGACGCCTGCGCGCTGTTGGTGGCGCACACGGAAGGCGTGCTGCGCTGGCAAGCGGAGCTTACTTTTGCCATCTCCCGCCACGCTCTGGTGGACCTGGCGCAGGCGCTGGGCATTCCGCCCCACGCCGCTCGCGCCGACCGCTACGACCCCGCCACTCTGGCCGAGTTGCGCCAAATCCTGGGCGCCGCCGGCGCCCCCCTCTGCAAAACCCAGCAGGCGCTGGCCACCCTGGCCGATTTACGCGCCATGTACGAGCCCTATCTCTACGGCTTCTCGGATCGCTTGCTGATGCCCCTGCCTGCCTGGAGCGGCGCCCGCGCCTCCGCTGATAACTGGCGCACCAGCGCCTGGGGACGCATCGCCGCGCCGCGCGATTTCGTCCCTCCCGGCGAAAGCGATGACGAACATTCTTAGGGGTTTGAGGAAGCCGGGCAAAGAGGAAATTCTTCATATTAGGACGAGGCCCTCGTTTGGTCCCAGGGCTTACGCCCTGGGCTACCGGTGCGGCGCCCAAGGCAGATGCGGGATTGACTGCGCGGCATTTTGCGGTAGAGTAGGGGCCTCTATGGCCAAACGCTTGACGCTTCTTCTCTTTTGCCTGTCCCTCTGCCTGCCCCTGGCGGGGCAGCAGTTCAGCTACCCGCAAAACGTTTACCCGCCGCAGGACGAGCAGATTCCCGGCCCGCCCAATCCCAGCGCCGCGACGGCTCTCTGCTGCGCCACCGAGGCGCAGCGGCCGGTTTCGGCGGCGGAGTTCCACGCTTGGCTCCAGTACATCGAGCGCTGGCGGCACGAGCACCGCATCCGCATGGGTTACGACGGGGCGCAGTACGAGCGCCCGCAGCTGCGCTGGACGCAGTCGAACTTCATCCAGACCCTGCTGCTCACCGGCGACCGCGACTTCTACGACCCGCAGACGGGCCACTACACTGTGGATCGCCTGCTCGGCAAGCTCCGGGCGCGGTACGGCGGCGTCGACTCCGTGCTCCTGTGGCCTTCCTACCCCAACCTGGGCATCGACGACCGCAACCAGTTCGACCTGGTGCGCGACATGCCGGGCGGCATCCCCGGCCTGCGCGCCATGATCGAGCAGTTCCACCAGCACGGCGTGCGGGTGCTGTTTGCCTACAACCCCTGGGACCGCGGCACGCGCCCGGAAGGGGAGCCCGACTGGCAGGCGCTGGCGCACCAGATGGCCGAAATCGGCGCCGACGGCGTCAATGCCGACACCATGGAGGCCGCGCCCCCCGCCTTTCGCGCCGCCTCCGACGCGACCGGCCACCCCTTGGCCTTCGAGCCCGAAAACGGCCTCAACGCCGACACCGATTTCGCCCTGGCCTGGAACAACCTCTCCTGGGGCTACTGGAAATACCCCTTCGAGCCCATGATCAGCAAGAACAAGTGGCTGGAGACGCGCCACATGGTGAACGTGGTGGACCGCTGGGGGCACGACCACACCGACGCCTTGCAGGCCGCTTTCTTCAACGGCGTGGGCTTTGAGACCTGGGAAGATATCTTCGGCGTCTGGAACGGCCTGACCGACCACGACGCCGAGGTGGTGCGGCGCATGGGGGCGCTGGAGCGCGGCTTCGCCCCGCTGCTCATCAGCCCGCAGTGGACTCCGCACGTGCCCATGCTCCAGTACGGGGCCTTCACGAGCCGCTTTCCCGGCTCCGCGCAGACACTCTGGATGATTGTGAACCGCAACCAATTCGCGCTGCACGGGCGGCAGATCCGCGTCGCCTACCGGCCCGGGATGCACTACTACGACTTCTGGCACGGCACCGAATTGACCCCGGCAATCAGCGGCTCGGAGGCCACGTTGAGCTTCGACCTGGGAGCCCAGGGCTTTGGGGCGGTGCTCGCCGCGCCCGAGCTTTCGCCCGCCGAGCAGAAGCTGCTCGCCGAAATGCACCATTTCGCCGCGCGCCCGCTCAGCGACTTCTCGCGGCAGTGGAATTTCCTGCCCCAGAAGATCGTTCCTATCGCCCCTACCAAGCCCGCGGCCACCGCGCCTCCCGGCATGGTGCGCGTTCCGGGAGGGGAGTTTGACTTCCGGGTGTCGGGGATCGAAATCGAGGGCGGCAACGAGCCGGGCGCGGACGTCCAGATGCCCTGGGAAAGCTCGCCGCGCCGCAGCCACCTCCACTTGATGCACATCCACACTTTCTACATTGACCGCTTTCCGGTCACCAACGACCAGTTCAAGAAGTTTCTCGACGCCACGCACTATCATCCTCAAGACGCGCACAACTTCCTGCGCGACTGGAAGAACGGCGCCTATCCCGACGGCTGGGGAAACAAACCCGTCACCTGGGTTTCGCTCGCGGACGCGCGCGCCTATGCCGCCTGGGCGGGCAAGCGCCTGCCCCACGAGTGGGAATGGCAGTACGCGGCACAGGGCAGCGACGGGCGGCTCTTTCCCTGGGGCAACCAGTGGATGCCCGGCTACGTGCCCACTCCCGACACCGGCCGGCACCTGGCCGCGCCTGCCGACGTGGACGCGCACCCGCAGGGCGCCAGCCCCTTCGGCGTCCTGGACATGGTCGGCAACGTCTGGCAGTGGACCGACGAGTACGAGGACGCTCACACCCGCGCCGCCATCCTGCGCGGAGGCAGCTACTACCAGCCGCAAGGATCCTGGTGGTACTTCCCCCAGGCTTACCGCCTCGACGAGCACGGCAAGTACCTGCTTATGGCGCCCAGCCTCGACCGCTCGGGGACCGTGGGCTTCCGCTGCGTCGTGGACGCGCCCTGAGGCAGAGAGGTGCGTTGCCGCTTTGAATTTTTCTTTCTCTGCGCGGCCCGCTCTCGCGGGCTTCCGCGCGCCAAGACAAACTGGAGGATACGACATGAAGGGATATTTGAAGGTCCTGGTCCAGAGCGCTGCGGCGCTGCTCATGGCCGGAGCTCTGGCCGTTGCCGCGCCCGCTCCACAGGCGAAGCTTGCCGCCACACCGCCCATGGGCAGGAACAGATGGAACCACTTCGGCTGCAAGGTGACCGCCGCCGACGTGCGCGCGGCCGCCGACGCCATGGTCTCCAGCGGCATGAAGGCGGCCGGCTACGAGTACGTCAACGTGGACGACTGCTGGGAGGGCCATCGCGACGCCCAGGGGCGTATTCAAGGCAATGCGAGCTTTCCGGACATGAAGGCCCTTGCCGACTACATTCATAGTAAAGGCCTCAAGTTCGGCATCTACTCCTCGCCCGGACCCAAGACCTGCTCGGGCTATGAGGGCAGCTACGGGCACGTCCTCCAGGACGCCAAGACCTACGCCGCCTGGGGAGTGGACTATCTGAAATACGACTGGTGTAGTGGTTCCAAGGTCTACAAGCCCAGCCAGATGCCCGAGGTTTATAAGCAGATGCACGAGGCGCTGGTGAGCACCGGCCGCCCCATCGTTTACAGCATTAGCAATTGCGGCATGCACTCGGCTTGGGAATGGGCGGCCTCGGTGGGCGCCAACCTGTGGCGTACCACCGGCAACATTGCTCCCAATTACTGCCGCATGTACTTCATCGCCCACTCCGAGGACGGCATCGAGCCTTTTGCCGGCCCCGGCCACTGGAACGACCCCGATGCGCTGGAGGTCGGCAACAAAGGCATGACCTACGACGAGCAGGTCTCGCAGATGAGCATGTGGTGCATGATGGCTTCGCCCTTGCTTGCCGGCAACGACTTGACGCACATGAGCGCCCAGACGCACTCGATCCTGACCAATCGCGAGGTGATCGCCGTCGACCAGGACCCCAAGGGCGAGCAGGGGCGCTGGGTGTGGCAGATCGGGCCCTACGAAATCTGGGCCAAGCCCCTCGCCGACGGGTCGGTGGCCGCCCTGCTCATCAACCGCGGCGTGGATGCGGCGCGCATCACCGCGCAGTTCAAGGACCTGGGAACCAGCGGCACCAAGCACGTCCGCGACCTCTGGCAGCACAAGGAGCTGGGCGAGTTTACCAACAGCTTCTCCGCCGAAGTTCCTCCCAACGGCGTGGTGATGGTGAAGGTTTACTGAAGGCAGTCGACAGTCAAGAGTTGAAAGTCTAAGGGACTGTGCGGCAATCGGGGTTGGAGCCAGGATGGTGATCGGCGACCACCGCTCGCAGGCGCTCAGAACGCCCGCCACTGGTCGCGCGACTGGAGGATGGTCGCGCCGTGGCCGGTTTTCAAGTCAGTGAGGGTGAGGGCATAGAGGCGGTCATGGTTGAAAGACGCCTCCAGGCTGTGCCGGGTGCCGATCCAGGTCAGGTGCTCGCCGCCGCGGAAGTCGGTGGAACTGGTTTGCGGGGCGCCCAGGACTTCCTCCACATCCTGGCGTGACGGGGTGTCGATCAGCCACTGGGGATGGCGCGCGGTAGAGCCTTTCACTCCCGGTGGCGGCACGGTGCGGCTGGTATCTTCGCCGACCGTATCGTGAACGAAGTTTTCGATTCTCTGCTCGCGCTCGGCGACGCGGCTGGCCGCCTCGTGCCGGCGCAGTCCGGGCAGGCCGAGCTTGAACCAGACGATCAGGCCCACCACCACCGCCACCTGAGTCAGCACTACTTTGGTTCGCGTGCTCCAGCGACCCCTGGCCATTTCCGCCCCGCGGCCCCGGCTGCGCCGCCCGTCCTATCTTAACGTACAATGCGGGCGGCAGGGCGGCAGGACGCACCGCGCGCGGCCGCGGCCCGGCGGAGTCTCGGGCGACCGGCCGCCGTTGCCTCTTGCTCCACGGGCGCAAAGGCGCTAGATTGGGCGCCGACTGAAAGGAGTAATCATGGCCAAGCAGGATTTCTCAGTGCTGATCCTGGCGGCGGGAAAAGCCACGCGCTTCAAATCCGAGCGTTCCAAGATGCTGCACCGCCTGGCGGGGCGGCCGCTCGGCGAGTACGTGATGCGGGCCGCGCAGGCCGCCGCACCCCAGCGCACCTATCTGGTGATCGGCCACGAAGCCGGCGAGGTGCGCCAGCAGCTGGGGCGCGCCGGGGTGACCTTCATCGAGCAGAAGGAGCAACGCGGCACCGGCCACGCGCTGCTCGAGGCGCGCGCGGAGCTCGAGCATTGTCCCAGCGCGCACCTGCTGGTGCTGGTGGGCGACACGCCCTTGCTCGAAACCTCGACCGTCCGCGCCCTGGCGGAAGCTCACGCGGCGAGCGGCGCCGCGGCGACCGTCCTCACCACGCGCCTCGACGACCCGAGCGGCTACGGGCGCATCGTGCGCGCGGGAGAGGAGGTGACAGCCATCCGCGAGGAGAAGGTGGCCTCGCCCGAGGAGCGCCGCATCCGGGAGGTGAATTCCGGCATCCTGGCTTTTTCGCGCGCCGAGCTGCTGGCCCACCTGGACGAGCTTTCCGACTCCAACGCCCAGAAGGAATACCTGCTGACCGACCTGGTGGAAATCTTCCGCCGCCACGGCTTGAAGGTGGCGGCTAGCGCTCTGGCCGACGCGCAGCAGGTGCGGGGGGTGAACGACCGCTGGGAGCTCGCGCAGACGGAGCGCGTGCTGCGCCTGCGCAAAGCGCGGGAACTGGCCCTCGACGGAGTGACGGTGGTGGCGCCGGAAGCCACCTACCTGGACGACGAGGTGCAGGTGGGCCGCGACACCGTCATCGAGCCGGGCGTCAGCCTGCTGGGTGCGACGCGCGTGGGCCGCGCCTGCCGCCTGGGCCCTTACTCGACCCTCACCGACGCCGTCCTCGGCGACCGCGTGACGGTCCGCCCCTGCTCGGTCATCAGCGGGTCGGAAGTGGCTTCGGAGGCGACCATCGGCCCCTTCGCCCACTTGCGCGACGGCGCGATGATCGGCGCCCAGGCGCGCATCGGCAACTTTGTGGAGGTCAAGAAATCGCGCGTGGGGCGGGGCAGCAAGGCTTCCCACCTCACCTATCTGGGCGACGCCACCCTGGGCTCGAACGTCAACATCGGCGCCGGAACCGTCACCTGCAACTACGACGGCAAGAAGAAGCATCCCACCCTGATCGCCGACGGCTGCTTTATCGGTAGCGGGTCCATGCTGGTGGCCCCGGTCGAGATCGGCAGAAACTCCCTGGTGGGCGCCGGCTCGACGATTACCGCCGACGTCCCGCCCGATTCCCTGGCGCTGGGGCGCGCCGAACAGGTGGTGAAAGAAGGCTGGGTGCGGGCGCACCGCCGGGGGGCGGGTGTGAACCTCGCGGTGCGCGAGGCGGGCCCGGTGACGATCCTGGAGATTGCAGGGCGCATCACCATCGGCGCCGCCGCCAGTGAATTGTCCACCAAGCTGCGGGAAATCCTGGAGACCGGGCAGAGGCACGTTCTGGTCAGCCTGGCGAACGTCAGCTACGTGGACAGTTCCGGCTTGGGAGGCTTGGTCGCCGGCGCCGCGCTGGCGCGATCCCAGAAGAGGTTCTTCAAACTTTGCAGCGTCCCGGTGAGGGTCATGTCGCTGCTGGAAGCGGCGCAGTTGGACCGGGCTTTTGAGATTCACCCCGACGAGGCCACGGCGCTCAAGAGCTTCCCTGTGTAGCCGGCCGGTCCCATCTTTCTCGTCCCTGTCTACGTTCTTACACAAGCCACGTAACAATTGCATCCCCGCGCGGTCGTGGGGAAAAGGGCCGCACCTGTGTTGTCAGCGGGTTACGTGACACCACGACTGGCACGCGGGGTGCACTTGAAGCTCTTCAGGAGGGGGGCAGCAGGTTCCCCAGTGTTGAGGCGCCCCCGAAAGGAGACCGAACATGGCTATTGACGATGTGGACGGGAAACGCAAACAGCCCGAGGGTGACGAGAACAAGCGCGTCACCTTCATTGCCATCTTTGTGGCCCTGGCCCTGCTCGCCATCGGAGAAATCTACGCCCTGAACAGTCTGGGAGACCTTGGCCGCACCATGCAGGCGCAGCAGACGGCCTTCAAGAAGGAAATGACGACGCAAATGAACCAGCGCCTGACGGCCCTGGAGCAATCGAACGCCCAGGTGCTCGACACCTTGCGCCAGCAGGTGGACGAAACCGCCAAGCGCGGCGGGGCCACGCGCGCCGAGGTGCACCGGGCGCGTTTGCTGGTGCGCCACATGCAGGCCGAGCAGGCGCGCAACTCCCAGCAGGTGAAAGAGGAGCTGGCGAGCAAGGCCGACCAGAAACAGGTGGGGGCGCTGAGCGGCGCCGTCACCTCCACGCAGAGCGACCTGGAAGACACCAAGAAGGCCCTGGAAGCCACGCGCAGCGACCTGGGCATGACACGCAGCCACTTCGGAACCCTCGTCGCCCGCAACCACGACGACATCGTTTACCTGCGCAAGCTCGGGCAGCGCAACTACTATGAGTTCACCGCCTGGAAGCATCGCCCCTTGCGGGTGGCGGGTGTGGGCCTGGTGCTGAAGAAAACCAACGTCCGCCATCACCGCTTCAACCTCAACCTGATTGCCGACGACATGACCATCGAGAAGAAGAACCGCACCATCGACGAGCCCATCTTCTTCTCCGTCCAGGGCTCAAAAAGTTTTTACGAATTGGTGATCAATCGTGTACAATCGGGGCAGGTGAAGGGGTACATCAGTACCCCCAAGGGTGCGACGGAGGTTGCCTCGCGCTAGGAGGGTAGCGCCGGGCCAACCAGGTTGAAGCCACCAAGCGGAGCTCGTCGCACCGCGCGCGGGCTCCGCAACATCTCGAAAACCTGCTGGACACAGCGCCAGGGTCCGGCCATGCACATTACCGGGAGGTAATCATGGTCAAGCGCTTCGTGTTTCTTGCTTTGGCGGTGCTGCTGACGGTTCCGCTGGGGTTCGCCGAAAACTTCTCCATCCCCGCCGGCACCACGCTCCACTGCCGGCTGACCCAAACCCTGAGCACCAAGCTGAATTACCAGGGTGACCCGTTCACCGCCACGCTCAGCGAGCCTTATATGGTCAACGGCCAGCAGATCCTTCCCGCCGGCGCGACCATCGAGGGGCGCATCTCCGAGCTGGTGCGGCCCGGGCGCATCAAAGGGGTGGGCCAGATGCAGCTCACCGTCACCCGCATCACTCTTCCCGACGGCCACAACTTTCCGCTCAGCGCGACCCTGCTCAGCGCCTACGGCGCCGAGGGCGCGCACGTCAACGGTGAAGAGGGAAGCATCCAAGGGCCCAGCTCGCGCGTCAAGGACCTGAAGGAAGTGGGTCTGGGAATGGGCGGCGGAGGCTTCCTGGGGACGATTATCGGCGGGTTGCACGGCTCGGTCATCGGCGGCGCCATCGGCGGCGCGGCAGGGTTGATTGATACCTTGCGGCGTCGCGGCGCCGACCTGACGCTGCCCACCGGCACCCAGCTCAATTACCAGTTAACGCGGCCGCTGGTCGTGGACACCGTCAACGCCCAGGTGCCCGCCGCCAACCCGAACCTCAGCGCCTCGCGCTGAGCGCGTCGGCGGTAGCGCTGCCTCCTGCCTGCGGTAGGCAGGCGGGTTCGTCTCACGCCCGGCGCCTCCTACGCTCCCCCATGGCGGAGCTTCGGAGGCCAGGGCGCCGTGCCTTTGCGCCGGCTTGCCGGCGCGCGCTTGGCCTCCGGCCGCAATCCGTCCGCCGACGGATTGCGGCCTTTCTATTTTTCCAATTGGTCTGAGAACTGAAAACTTCTTCTACTTCACCGCCCGCACGGTGATGCTGGCAAAACCGTAATCGGGCCCGCGCAGATAGTCGTAGACCACTTCCTTGAGCACCGAAACCTGCGCAAACCCCGTGCCGCGAATCAGTCCCAGGTAAACTTCCTTGTCCAGGGCTCCCGCCACGCACCCCGTCCACAATTCCAGGTTGGAGCGCACCGAGTCGGGAATGGCGCCCACCGAGACGATGTCGGAAACGGTGATGGCGCCCCCGGGCTTGAGCACCCGGAAGGCCTCGGCGAAGACGCGCGCCTTGTCGGGGGCGAGGTTGATGACGCAGTTGGAAATGATGCGGTCCACGGTCGCCGATTCGACGGGCAGGTTCTCGATCTCGCCCTTGCGGAACTCGACGTTCGCAAAGTTCCCCTCGCGGGCGTTGGCGCGCGCCCGTTCCAGCATGTCGTCGGTCATGTCCACGCCGATGACGCGCCCCTGGGCGCCCACGCGCCGCGCCGCCAGGAAGCAGTCCACGCCCGCGCCGCTGCCCAGGTCCAGGACCGTCTGCCCCGCCTGCAGGTCGGCGTCGGCGGTCGGGTCGCCGCACCCCAGCCCCAGGTTGGCGCCGGCGGGAATCTCCGCCAGCTCCTTGCCCCCGTAGCCGGGCGCCGTGGTGCTGATGTTGTAAACCTTGTCGTCGGGGCCGGCCGGCGCCGAGCAGCAGAGCTTGATTTCGCCGCGTGCGATGGCGGCGTACTTCTCCTCAACCGCTTTCTTGATGACTTGCTCGTCCGCTTGCACGGTTTTGTCGCTCATCGAGATTTTCCCGCCTTTCTTGGTTTCGGATTGCGAGTCTTGGGGACGGCCGCCGCGCCGATTTTGGGGACCAGGCCCACGCAGCAGAGCCCGCCGCGGCGCAGCTTGAGGCGCCGCCCGGCGCGCTCGGCGTCCTGCTTCAAATCGTGCCGCTGCCTTTCGAGTTCGCCGATCGCCGCCAGCAGGGTGCGCTGGTAGCCGGGCAGGTCCGCGGCGATGCGGTAGTAGACCCACTTGCCCACCCGGCGGTCCTCCAGCCACCCGGCGTGCTGGAGCACGCGCAGGTGGCGCGAGACGCTGTACTGCGGCGCGCCCAGGGCGTCGGTCAGCTCGCAGACGCAGATTTCGCCGCGCCCCAGGAGCAGGTGCAGCAGGCGCAGGCGCGTCGCGTCGGCCAGGCTCTGGAAGATTTCAGTCTCGCGATCCATGGTAGCTCACATGCGCAATTATGCATATGTTTGAGCGGGTGTCAAGAAGTTTCTCGCGCCCCTGCCGCTTACTTTTCCGAGATGACTCGCCCGTAGGGGCTGGAGCGCGCCAGGCGGTCGAAATAGTCGTAGGCCATCCGCGCCACCTGCTCGATGGTCCGCTCGCCCGCGTTCCCGTCGGCCAAGTAGGTGGTCATTACCGAAATCACCACGGGGTGGCCGGAAATCTCGACGATCCCCGAATCGCAGCGCACCGCCTCGAGCGAGCCGGGCTTGTCGGCGATCCGGGCCGTCTCGGGCAGGGCGGCGTGGAACTCGCTCGACTTGGGAAGCTCCAGCAGGCGGAAATACTCGCGCGTGTGCGCGGCGTCGAGCGCCTCTCCGGCGTGCACCTTTTCGAGCAAGGTCATCATTTCGCGCGGCGTCGAGACGTTCTCGTCGCCCTTCTGGGCGGCCTCCAAATCCATCATGCGCCGGCGCAGTTTCGTCTCCTTCAATCCCAGGCGCGCGATCTCGGCGTTGACGTTCCCCATGCCCACGCGGTTGATGAGGATGTTGGTGGCCGAGTTGTCGCTGAGCACCACCATGAAGGTGGCCAGGTCGCGCCAGGTCATGGTCACCGTCCCGTCGCCGAGCATGTAGATGATTGCGTCGCCGCCCACCGTTTCGCTGCGCCGGATGGTGTGCTTTTCGTCCAGCGAAATCTTCCCTTCCTGGTCCTGGCGCAGCAGCTCCAGCAGGATGGTGAGCTTGATGGAACTGGCCTGGGGAAAGACCGTGTCGGCGTTGCGGTAGAACGCCTCGCCGGTGGTCAAGTCCTTGATGGCGTATCCCATCACGCCGTTCAGGTGGTCGGCAACGGCGCTGAGGCGGTTTTGCATCTTGGTGTGATAGGCGGCCTGGAGCGGTGCGTCCTGGGCGCGCGCGGGCGCCGCCGGCGCGCAGATGAGCAGGCATCCCAGCATGGAGAGGCCGATACGTTTGATCATGGAAATCCTCGCAGAAGAGATTTGCAGTGGGCGGCCGGCCGGCCGCCGGGGGCGATGATAGCGCGCTTGCGGGCGCTTTACGAGCCCAGGTATTTGGCGTAGAGGCTGCGGGCGACGGCCGGGTCTGAGGTGCCCTTGATGATGGCGCGGCCGTCGGGGAAGACGGTCAGCTCGCACCCGTCCAGGGTGGCGCGCAGCAGGTAGCCGTTGGCCTTGACCGTTCCCAGGGGTTCGAGGCGCCGGGCGAGCGCCTCGAGGTCGAGCGCGCGCTCGCGGGGAGGATGAATCTGCACCGCGTCGCGCCCGCAGAGCGTGGTGGGCGCGCGCGCGCCGCCTTGCAGGTGATCGAACTCCCGCTTCTGGCACACACGGCACTCCGGGTCGAGGCGCGGGCGAAGCCGCCGGAATTCGTTGCGCCACAGGTCGCAGGCGAGCAGCGACCCGTGCAAATCCTCTTCGCGCCCCAGCAGAATCTTCAGCGCCTCGGCCACCTGGATGGCCGACGCCCAGGCCACCGCGGGAGCGATGACGCCCACCGTGTCGCAGGTTTCCTGCAAGCCTTCGGGAGCCTGGGAAAAGACGCAAGCCAGGCAGGGCGTGCGGCCGGGCAGGACGGTGAGGGTCATGGCGTAACCGCCCACCGCGGCGCCGTAGATCCACGCTTGGCCGCGCTTGACGGCCGCGTCGTTGAGCAGGTAGCGCGTCTGAAAGTTGTCGGTGCCGTCCAGGATGACGTCAAAACCCTCCAGCCAGCGCTCCACGGTGCCGGCGTCCAGGTCGGCGACGATGCCTTCCACCTTCACCCCGGAATTGATCGAGCGCAGGCGGCGCTCGGCGGCCACCGCCTTGGGGAGGTTCTGGCGCGCGTCCTCTTCGTCGAAAAGCATCTGGCGCTGCAGGTTCGAGGCCTCGACGTAATCGCGGTCAATCAGCCGCACCGTGCCCACCCCGGCGCGCACCAGGGCGTTGGCGTGCGCGGTGCCCAGGGCTCCGCAGCCCACAATCACCGCGCGCGAAGCGAGCAGCTTGGCCTGGCCTTCGCGGCCGATGGGAGGGAAGAGAATCTGGCGGGAATATTTTTCCTGCTCCATGCCATTCCTCGGGGAGGGCGGCCGGGGCCGCGGCCCTCATTATAACCTCCGGCGCGCCGCGGCCGCGCGCGGAGGCGCAAAAAGCCCTGGACTCGCGCCCGCGGCGGAGTGATCATAAAGGCGAAGCGGCTGTCTCCCCCGCACCACCCCAACCCTCATGCTGGGAATCGGAACCTTCCAATCCGCGCGGCGCGCCATGGTCGAGACGCAGATTCGCGGCCGGGGAATCCGCGACGAGCGGGTTCTGGAGGCGCTGCTCGAGGTGCCGCGCCACGAGTTTGTGGCCGAACGCTTTCTCGACGCCGCCTACGACGACCGCCCGCTGCCCATCGGCGACGCCGAAACCATCTCCCAGCCTTACATCGTGGCGGCGATGAGCGTTGCGGCGCGCGTCGCGCCGGGCGACCGGGCGTTGGAAGTGGGCACGGGCAGCGGCTACCAAGCCGCTATCCTTGCCCGCCTGGGCGCGCAGGTTTGGACGCTGGAGCGCAACCCGCGCTTGGCCGGGGAAGCGCGCCGGCGCCTGGCGCGGCTGGGCTATGAGGGCATCGAAGTCGAGTGCGGCGACGGCAGCGAGGGCTTTGCACCGGCCGCGCCTTACCAGGTGATCCTGGTCACGGCTGCCGCCCCGCGCGTGCCTCCCGCCCTGCTCGAACAGCTGGCCGACGGCGGCCGTCTGGTGATTCCGGTGGGCGACCTCCTCCAGCAGGACCTGCAGTTGATCTTCAAGCACGGCGGCGAGACGGTCACTCGCTACCTTGACCCGTGCCAGTTCGTGCCCTTGATCGGCAGGCAAGCCTGGCCCGAAGACGAAGGGTGAAGGATAAAAGATGAAGGGTAAAGGATGAACGGCCGCGTCCGGACCTTTATCCTTTAACCTTGAGCCTTTTGACTTCACTTGTCACTCGCCGCTGTTCTCTATATAGTTTGGTCCGATGCCTCCCCCTTTCCTGAGTGTGGTGATTCCTGCGTACAACGAAGCCCTGCGCGTGGGCAGCACGCTGGAGAAGGTGTGGAGCTACCTCGAAACGCGCAACTACGAGGTGGAGCTGATTCTGGTGGACGACGGGTCGGAGGACGAGACGCTCGCGATCCTGGAGGATTTTGCGCGGCGGCATCCGGCGGCGCGAGTGCTGAGGAACCGGGTGAACCGCGGCAAAGGGTACAGCGTGCGGCGGGGAGTCCTGGAGGCGCAGGGTGAGCTGGTGCTGTTCACCGACGCCGACCTCTCGGCGCCCATCGAGGAGGCCAACAAGCTGCTGGCGGCGCTCGAGTCCGGGCGCGCCGACGCCGCGATAGGCTCGCGGGCGCTCGACCGGCGGCTGATCGGGGTGCGCCAACCCTGGCTGCGCGAGACGGCGGGCAAGTGCTTCAACCTTCTGGTGCGCCTGCTCACCGGGCTGAAGCTCCACGACACGCAGTGCGGGATAAAACTTTTCCGCCGCGCCTCCACCCGCCGTGCCTTCGAGCTGCAACGCGTCGAGCGCTTCGGTTTCGACCCCGAGCTCCTTTTCCTTATCGAGCGCCTGGGCGGCAAGCTGCTGGAGGTCCCGGTACGCTGGAACAACAGCCCCGCCACCAAGGTGCGCTTCCTGCGCGACTCGACGCACATGTTCTGCGACCTACTCGCCCTGCGCTGGCGCGCCCTGCGGGGAAAGTACCGCGCCTAGCCTATTTCTTCAGGAATCTTCTTGACTCCTGTCCCGGCGTTTTTTATCATCGCGCCAAGCTGGAAAGGAGGTGATCCATGTCAAACGAAAGTAACCCAAGCGAGGGTGCTGAGGCGTAGGCGCAAGCTGGCGCTGCTCGTTCGATTGGACCCCTCCTGTACCGCGAGGGGTTTCCGGCAAGGCGCCGGTTGAGCGCCCTTTCCGTACCGCCGAATGTAAGGTTTTATCGGCAGGCGGAGTTGCCAATCCCACTCAGTATCCGGCCCCTGGCCTTGCGGACGGCGCAAGGCCGGGGGTTTTTCATTTCTGGGGAATGATTCCTGCCGCGGCGCTTAGCCCGGAGGGCTAGCGGCGCCGGCGGAAATAGCGGAAGGCTTTGAGGATGACCTCGGCGGCGCTCTCGGTCAGCTCATAGGAATCGAGCTCTTCGGGGCGCACCCAGCGCGCGTCGTCGACGTCGGAAGCGGGACGCAGGCGCCCGCCCTTCAGCCGGCAGGCGTAATCCACGATCACAAAATGGTAGCGCACGCGCCGGCCCTGGCGCTGGATGCGGTCGAGGATGGCCAGCACCTGCCGGGGCTCGACGCGCAGGCCGGTTTCCTCCCGGAGCTCGCGGCGCACCGCCTGCGCCAAATCCTCACCCAGCTCCACCAGGCCGCCGGGAATCGACCAGCGTCCTTTCAGCGGCTCGCTCCCGCGCCGCACCAGCAGCACTCGGCCGCGGTGGATGACCACTCCGCCCACGCCCACCAGAGGATGCTTGGGAAAGATTCGCTTCATCGCCCGCGGCCCCGCCGCGTTTCCACCATACCGCCGAACCCTTCCGCTGTCGAGCCGCTCTCGTTCCGCGCCGCGAGCGAGGGGTTGCCGCCAGGGGTTAAGAAACTGGTAAACGGCGAGCAAAGAATATTGCCGGAATCTCGTGGAGGGTGTAAGCTCTGCGGCAGCTCAGGGACATTCCTAGTTTTGAACGGAACGAATCGAGACGCATGACCCGCCAGGTCGCCGTTTGGCAAGCGGCCGAACGCCGAGACGATCATCGCATGTCGTCCTGCCGGGACGCGGAGGCAGGAATCCTAACGAGGAGATCCATGATGCAACGCACGGTTTTGCTGCTGGCCATGATACTCACATGCTTCGGCGCCGCTTACGCCCGCAGGGTGCAGGCCCGGCGCGTGGTGGTGCCAATTCGTCAAACCGTCATGCAAAAGGGCGTGATTCGCTATTCAGTGCCGATCTTTGTAGGCCACACGCGGCTGAATGCCATGCTGGATACGGGCTCCACGGGGATCCGGGTGCTTCCCGGAGCGACCAGACCGGGCGATCTGTCTCCAACCCGCCAGTCCGCGACCTACAGCTACGGCTCCGGCGTCAAGCTGAGCGGCGTCATTGCCCATGCGATGGTTGCGGTGGGCGGCCTTCGCGGCGCGCAGCCGATTTCCGTAGACGACATCAAGAAGATCGGATGCACGCACGGGAAGCAGCATTGCATAGCCTCGCGTGTCTCACAGCAGGATTACCGCTTTGGCGGGCATTCGGGCAAGGGGTTCGAGGCGATTATCGGCATCAGCCTGGCGCCCTCGAGTGCGGCCAACCCCCTGTCGGCCCTGGGGGCGCCGGCCTGGATCGTGATCCTGCCCAAGCCCGGCGACGCCCGGCCCGGCTCGTTGATACTCAACCCTAACCGAGCGGACCTGGCCGGCTTCGACAATTTTCAACTCGATGTGACCAGGAAGCCTTTGCAAGCTCTCGCCGCGTGCCTGACCGATCTGAGGTCGAACCGAAAAGTCTGCGCTCCTACGGTGCTCGATTCAGGCACTCCGAGCGTGAACGTCAACCTGCGGCGCCGCGGCGCGCGGTTCCGCCTCAGGCGGGGTGACCAGGCACAGATGAGTTTCGGCGCGAACGCCGGAAGACTTCCGCGCGTCGCCTTCACGGTCCGCGCGGCCGGGCCCGACCGCGTCATTGTGAGGGCCAAGGCGCCCAAACGCGCCGGGCAGTACCCCTTCATCAATGCGGGAATTCTGCCCTACTTCACTTATGACGTGCTCTACGACAGCGCGCACAACACTCTGGGCCTCAAGCCCCGGAGGGAGACGCGCCGCTAGTGACGCGTAAAATCGGCGCCGAAAGTGTACATGCCAATCCTCTTCCTGTCCTTTAACGTGGCGGGGCCGCGAGGGTTGAAGTAGCAATCCTGCTCAAACTCATGCTGCACCAGAAACCATCCGCCCAGCCCTGCCCGCGTCGGAACCGCGCTCACTGCAAATCCCTTGCCGGAAATCCCGAGCGCATAACGGTAATTCCTGTCCCGCGCCGGATTGACGCTGAGCCCAATCACTCCTTGGCCTGTCTTCATTCCCCTCACCAGCTCCGGAAGCGAGCAGAATCTCTTGAAGAAGAGCCGGCACTGGTCCTGCAAGTTGTCGATGTTGGAGATCAATATGAAGGCTACTTCTTCGGGAGGCTGCAGCTCGAGCGGGCTGCCGTCCTGCAACTTGACCTTAAGGTCTGCGCCGCGAGGAAGCGTAATGCCGGACGGGGGGCCCGGCTCGCTGTGGCCGGGACCGAGGGAGATGTGCCAACCCCCCGAGAGGGCCGATTTCCCGGCGCAGCGCGCCGGCATCACAAAGACTGAGGCGGGGGGCTTGCCGACCGTGAACGATTGCACCTCCAGAATGATTCGGGGCCGGCCGTCCTTGCCCGGGCGCTGCATCTTGAGCAGCAGGCCGTATTGCCGATCGACCCAGATTCTGGTGCTGAGC
>JBJKQV010000195.1:0-3246 GCA_046704985.1 Terriglobia bacterium | reverse complement strand
CGAATCGCGCCGCAGATGTTATGCTGTCGGAAAGCCGGTGGTGGCTCGCCGGCACCGGAAAGGGAAAAACTCCAGGTGAACCAAACTCGACGCGAGCAGGGGACCGCCAGACTCAGACCCGCGCTGGTCCTCCTCACCGCCTTCCTGATCGTAACCCCCGCCCTGGCCGCCCGCCGGCGCAGCAGCGCCTGGAACCGGCACATGACGGCGGGACAGTTCCTCTACGAGGCCGGCAAGTACGACGCGGCGGCGCGGCAACTGAAGCTGGCTCTGGCTGAGGCCCGGCGCTTCGGCCCCCGCGACATCCGCCTGCCCAACACTCTCCTGCGCCTCGCGGACGTCTATCACGACCAGGGCAAGTACGCGGCGGCCGAGCCGCTTTATAAGCGCTCGATCGTCCTCACGCGGCGCATCCTCGGCCCCACTCACCCCGACCTGGCCGCCAACTACAACAACCTGGCCACCCTCTACCGCGACGAGGGACGCTACGCCGAGGCCGAGGGCCTTTACAAGCGGTCGCTGGCCATCGTCGAGAAGAGCGCCGGGCCGAACAGCACCGACGTGGCGGTGAGCCTCAACAACCTGGCGGAAATTTACGGCGAGCAGGGCCAGTACGCCAAGGCAGTGCCCCTCTACAAGCGCTCGCTGGCCATCTGGGAGAAGAACCTGGGGACCAACGACCTCAACGTGGCGGTGGGCCTCAACAACCTGGGGGCGCTCTACGAGGACGAGCAGAACTTTCCGGAGGCGGAAAAGTATTACCGCCGCGCCCTGGCCATCAAAACCAGCATCATGGGACCCAGCGACCCGAGCGTCGCCCTGACGCTCAGCAACCTGGGGCAGGTGCTGGTGGCGCAACGCAAGTTCGACCAGGCGGGGGCGTCGCTCTACCGCGCGCTCACCATCCTCCACTGGCCGCTCGAGAAATCGCGAAACCCCGTGGTGGGCCGCGCGCTGACCCACCTGGGCACCTTCTACCGCGAGCAGGGCAACTACACCCTCAGCGATTATTATTACAAGAAGGCGGTGGTTTTCACCCGCCTCGTGCAGGGCCCGCGCAGCCCGAACCTGGCCAAGACTCTGCGCGCCTACGCGACCCTGCTGCGCAAGACCAACCAGACGGCACAGGCCGCAAGGCTGGAAGCGCAGGCCGAGGCCATCGGCAAGCGGCGTCACGCCGCGAAGGCCGCGCCGCGCCGGGCGCGCCAGCGAGCGCCGCGCCGCCGTCCTCACCACCCCCGATAGCGCCCTCTGCCCGGCCGCGGGCGCCGGAGGCCAGAATCCCATTGACACTTTTCTTGAGCATCTGTTAGCTTACAAAACTCTCCCAGTCTTCGCGGCACAGCCAGGAGCGCAAGGCTTCGGGGCGCCAAGGAAAGCGGAAAGGCTGTCGAGAGCCGGGGTCTCCAAACGATGTTCGTGCCCAAGAGAATGTTCCTGACCAAAGGCGTCGGGAAACACCGTGAGAAGCTGACCAGCTTCGAGCTGGCGCTGCGCTCGGCGGGTATTGCGGCGTGCAATCTGGTGCGTGTGTCGAGCATTTTTCCGCCGCGCTGCAAGCTCATTCCGCGCGCCGAGGGCGTCAAGGAGCTGCGCGCCGGGCAGGTGACCTTCTGCGTGATGAGCGAAAACTCCACGCGCGAGCCCCACCGCCTGATCGCCGCCTCGGTAGGCGTGGCGCTTCCCGCCGATCGCAACACTTTCGGCTACCTTTCCGAGCACCATTCCTTCGGGCAGACCGAAGAGATTGCGGGCGATTACGCCGAGGAGCTGGCCGCCGAAATGCTGGCCACCACCCTGGGCGTGGAATTCGATCCCGACCGCAGTTGGGACGAGAAGAAGGAAATTTACCGCATTTCCAACAAAATCGTCCGTACCATGAACGTGACGCAGTCGGCCATTGGCGACAAGCGCGGGTTGTGGACTACCGTGCTGGCCGCCTCGATTTTGCTGGGAATCGGAGAATGAATTCTGAATGATGAATTCAGAATGATGAATTCGAAGAAGTGGCCGCCCGCTTCGGAAGGGCGATTCCCCCGTGGTCAAGCCGGCGGCGGCGAGGCGGCTTAGGCCTTGGCCCCGCCTCATAATTCAGAATTCACAATTCAACATTTCGAGTTCGTAAGACATCTTCGGCTTACAAGGACAGACCATGCGCAAAGAACAGATTCTTGCCGTCCCCACCCGCCCCCTCCGCATCGACAACAAGAAGAGCGTGGCGGAACTGCTCGAAAAGATGCAGGGGGTTTCCTTCCAGGGGCGCAGCCTGGCCATCGCCTATCAGATCTGGAAGAAGATGCTGGGCGACCGGGTGACCATCATGATGGGCATGTCGGGAGCGATGGTTCCCGCCGGCATGCGCCGCCTGGTGGTCTACATGATCAAGAACCGGCTGATCGACTGCCTGGTCTCGACGGGCGCCAACTTCTTCCACGACATGCACGAAACCATCGGGCGCTATCACTTCCAGTGCTCGCCGGTTGTGGACGACGTGGAGCTTCAGGAGCACCTGGTGGACCGCATGTACGACACCCTGGCCGACGAGGAGGAATTCCGCGAGGAAGACGCCTGGCTGGGACGCTTCGCGGCTTCGCTCGACGCTTCCCGTCCCTACACCACGCGTGAGTTTCTCTATCTGGCCGGCAAGGAGATCGCCAAGCGGGCGCGCGAGGACGGCATCGTGTCGGCGGCGGCCAAGGCGCGCATCCCCCTCTACTGTCCGGCCATCGGCGATTCGTCGATCGGCATCGGCATCGCCGAGCACCGCTTCATCAAGAAGCACGTTTTCACCTTCGACGTGATCGGCGACGTGCTGGAAACGGCGCGCATCGCGGGGGAATCGCCGGCCAGCGGGGTGGTCTACTTCGGCGGCGGCACGCCCAAGAACTTCGTGCAGCAGAGCGAGGTGACGGCCGCCTTCATCCGCCAGTCGACGAACGGCCACAAGTACGCCATGCAGGTGATCACCGACGCGCCGCACTGGGGCGGGCTGTCGGGGTGCACGTTCGAGGAGGCGCAGAGCTGGGGCAAGATCGCCCACGACGCCCACATGGTCTCCGTGCACTGCGACTCGACCATCGCCATGCCCATGCTGGTCTCCGCCCTGTCGGAAAACGCCGCGCTCATCCGCAAGCGCCGCAAGCCGCGCTTGGAGTTGGGCCGCAACCTGAAGTTTTCTTTTCCCAGGTAAACGGCTTGCCTAGGCGGCCGGGTTCCCCGCCGGCCGGCCGTGCCGCCGCCGGCGCG
>JBJKQV010000194.1:0-9031 GCA_046704985.1 Terriglobia bacterium | reverse complement strand
GCGCTGCTGGGCTTGCTGCTCGGCGTGGCGGTCCTGGCGGCCGCCCAGGCGCCTCAGACCTCAACCCAGGCGGAACAGAAGGAACTGGCGATCACCGTCTACAACTCCAACCTGGCGCTGGTGCGCGACGTGCGCCGTCTGCGCCTGCCCGCCGGAACCGTGGAGCTGCGCTTTATGGATATCGCCGCCGCCGTCAAGCCCACGACCGTCCACATCGTTTCGCTGACGGCACCCAAGGACTTGTCGGTGCTGGAACAGAACTACGAGTACGACCTGCTCAGCCCGCAGAAGCTCCTGCAAAAATACGTGGGCAAGCAGGTGACCCTCATCCGGCACGAGATGGAGAACAATTCCACCAAGGAAGTTTCGGTCCAGGCCACCCTGTTGGCCGACAACCAGGGGCCGGTCTGGAAAGTGGGCAACCAGATCATCACCGGCATGGGCACGGACCGCTACGTCTTCCCCGACCTGCCCGAGAACCTCTACAGCAAGCCCACGCTGGTGTGGCTGCTCGACAACCGCTACACGGGCGAGCAGACGGTCGAGGCCTCGTACTTGACCGACGGGGTGAACTGGCACGCCGACTACGTGCTCACCGTTTCCACCGGCCAGCAGAGCGGCGACCTGAACGGCTGGGTGACGCTCGTCAACCAGAGCGGCACCACCTACAAGAACGCGCAGCTGCAGCTGGTGGCCGGCGAAGTGCACCGCGTGATGCAACGGCCGCGGGCTATGGGCGAGATGATGGCCATGAAGGCCAACGAAGCCGTCCCCCAGTTCGCCCAGGAAGCGCTCTCCGAGTATCACCTCTACACTCTCGGCCGGCGCACCACCATCGCCAACAACGAAACCAAACAGATCAGCCTGATGACGGCGACGGGCATCAAGCTGGAAAAACACTTTGAGGTGGACGCGCAGCAGTACTACTACCACAGCGCGCAGCGGCCCGGGCAGCCCCTCAAGGAACCCGTGCAGGTGCACCTGAAATTCAAGAACTCGGCCGCCAACGCCCTCGGACAACCGCTGCCCGCCGGCACGGTGCGCGTCTACCAGGCGGACTCGCACGGCCACGAGCAGTTCATCGGCGAAGACCGCATCGACCACACGCCCAAGGACGAAACCCTCGACCTGCACATCGGCAACGCCTTCGATGTGGTGGCGGAGCGCAAACAGACCGACTACCAGCGCCTGGGCTCGAACAGCTACGAGATGGCCTTCGAGATCTCCCTGCGCAACCACAAGCCGGCGCCCATCACCGTGGAGGTGAACGAACCCATCGGCGGCGACTGGACGATGGAGGATTCGAACTACAAGTACACCAAGACCGCCGCCTTCGCCGCGCAGTTCCAGGTGCCGGTGGCCGCCAACGGCGCCGCCACGCTGCGCTACCGCGTGCGCGTGAGGTGGTAAGGGTTGGTGAAATCAGACGATGAGCATGCAGTCGCCGTAGCTGTAGAAGCGGTAGCGCTCGCGGACGGCGTGCTCGTAGGCGCGCAGAACCAGGTCGCGGCCCGCCAGGGCCGAGACCAGCATCAGCAGGGTGGATTGGGGCAGGTGGAAATTGGTGAGCAGCGCACCCACCACGCGGAATTCGAAGCCGGGATAAATGAACAGATTCGTCTCGCCGCGCCCGGCAACGATGCGTCCCTCGTGGGCGCGGGCGGCGGATTCGAGCGTGCGCACCGAAGTCGTTCCCACCGCCACCACACGCCGGCCCGCGTCGCGCGCGCGGTTGAGCGCCTCGGCGGCGGCGGGTGAGATTTCGTAGTGCTCCGATTCCATGCGGTGGTCTTCGACGCGCTCGACGCGCACGGGTTGGAAGGTTCCCAAGCCTACGTGCAGGGTGATTTCGCAGGTTTCGACGCCGCGCGCTTTGAGCGCTTCGAGGACGCGCGGGGTAAAGTGCAATCCCGCCGTAGGCGCGGTCACGGCGCCGCGCGTCTTGGCGTAGACAGTCTGATAGGTCGCGTGGTCGCCGGGTTCGTCGCGGCGGCGGATGTAGGGCGGCAGCGCCACGTGGCCGACGCGGTCAATCACTTCCTCCACCGAACCCGATCGCGCGCGCAGGGCCACGCGCCGCAGGCCGAATTCCCCGCGCCCCAGAACCTCCGCCTCCAGGTCGCCCGCGCCGAACACCAGCACTTCTCCCGTGCGCACTTTGCGCCCCGGGTGCACCAGCCCCCACCAAATCTCCTCGCTCTCGCGCCGGGTAAGAAACAACTCCATCTCCGCGCTCAGGAATTCGCGCGCCGCAGGATTGTGGGGGCTGATTTTCTGCGCGCCCGCGCCGCGCCGCCGTCCCAGCAGGCGCGCCGGAAAGACGCGCGTGTTGTTGAGCACCAGCAAATCGCCGGGTGCGAGGCGCTGCGGCAGGTCGCGAAAGGCGCCGTCTTGCAGCCGCCCCGTCGCGCGCTCCACCGCCAACATGCGCGAGGCGTCGCGCTCTTCGAGCGGCCGCTGGGCGATCAGCTCGGCGGGCAGCGCGTAATTGAAGTCTTTCACTTCCATGCTTAAAGATTCTATCCCATCCGCGCGCGGAGAAAAGTCCCTGGAGTTGCGGCGGAGCGGGACCAGAGGCGGTTGCAAAACCTCTTTCGATCTGCGCTCCGGGCACGGTGGGGTCCGCGCGGATGTCCACGCCCCTCACCCACCGCTGCGCGGTCCCCCCTCTCCCCGTCAGCCGACGGGGAGAGGGGATGGGGGTGAGGGGTTTTGAAATCACTTCTAGTGTAAACTGGATGCATGCCATCCGTGACCATCGCCGCACGCGGGATCGATCGCCTCGCCGCCGGACACCCGTGGATTTACCGCGCCGACCTGATCAGCGCCGGCGACACCGAGCCCGGCGCGGTGGTCGCGGTGCTGGACCGCCGCAAACGCTTTTGGGGACAGGCGCTTTACAGCAGCAAATCGCAAATCGCCCTGCGCCTGTTGACGCGCGAAAGCCGCCCGTTCGATCGCGCGTTTCTGGCCGAGCGCATCCGCGCCGCCGCCGAATGGCGCGCGCGCGTGGCTCCGGGCGCCGAGGCCTACCGGCTGGTGGCCTCGGAAGGCGACCTGCTCCCTTCCCTGGTCGTCGACCGCTACAGCGACTGCCTGGTCGTGCAAACCCTCAGCCAGGGCATGGAACGGCTGAAGCCGCAAATCGTCGAAATCCTTCAGGAAGAATTTTCGCCGCTTGCCATTCTGGAGCGCAACGACGTGGCGGTGCGGGCGCTGGAAGGACTGCCGCTCGCGACGGGCGTGCTGGCGGGCGAAGAAGTGAGCGAGGTCGAGGTGGAAGAAAACGGCGTGCGCTTTCACGTCGAGCTGCTGGGCGGGCAGAAGACGGGAGGATTCCTCGACCAGCGCGAGAACCGCGCCGCGGCGCGCGAGTACGCGCGCGGGCGCGTGCTCGACGCTTTCTGTTACGCGGGCGGCTTCGCGCTCACCCTGGCGCCGCGCGCCGCATCGGTCCTGGGCGTGGATACGTCCGGCGAAGCCCTGGCGCTCGCGCGCCGCAACCAGGAGCTGAACGGCTTCGCCAACCTGGAATGGAAAGAGGCCAACTGCTTCGACTTTTTGAAGGCCGCCGACCAGGCGGGCGAGCGCTTCGACACCGTAGTGCTCGACCCGCCGCCCTTTGCGCGCCACAAGTCCAATCTCGCTTCCGCCTTGCGCGGCTACAAGGAACTGAACCTGCGCGCGCTCAAGATGCTCACGCCGGGCGGGTGCCTGGTTACCTGCTCGTGTTCGTTCCACGTAAGCGAGGCGGATTTCCTCGGCGCGGTGGCGCAGGCGGCGCTCGACGCCCACCGCACCGTCGAGGTGGTCGAGCGGAGGACCCAGTCGCGCGACCATCCCATCCTGCTCACCGTTCCCGAAACCCATTACCTGAAATGCCTCATTCTGCGGGCGGTGTAAAACCCTCGCGCGCCGGCGCGCATCCCGTAAAATGGAAACTTCGAGGCCTATGCGTTTCCTTCTCTGCCTCTGCGTTTTGCTCGCGCCCGCCGGGGCGTTTGGCCAGGCGGGGGCGCTGCAACTGAAGATCTCGACCACCTCCTCCATCACCGCGCCGATGCCGGCGCGCGTGGTCCTGTATTTTCACAACACCGGCCGCGAAACGCTGTGGCTTTATAAACCCGTGCGCGACCGTTCGGCGGTCGAGTGGGACGCGCGTTTTGGGCCGCTGCCTTCCGGATCGGGTCCGTCCACTTCCGGCGGCGCGCAGACGGCCATTCAACTGCAGCCGGCCCAAGATCCCCCTCCCGGCGCGACGAGTGCGCCCGCCCGCGGCGTCACCTTCGAACCCTCGCGATTTCCCCATCCTGGCGTGATACGCGTTCCCGCGGGCGGCGACGCGCAGGAAACCATCGTGGTCGGCCTCAACCCGGCGCGCGAAGAACAAAGCGGCAAACCGCAGCCGCTTTGGGGCGCCTACAAGCTTTCGGTGAAATATTCGGCCCGCTTTTCAAACGGCGACGAATTGCAGCGCATCGCGGGCGTGCACTTGTGGCAGGGCGAGGTGACGAGCAATACGGTCAGCGTGCAGTTGCAGCCGCCCGGCGCTTCCAACCAAGGCACGGTCGAGGGAACGGTTGAGACTCCGGACCAGCGGGCGGTTCGCGACGCGCTGGTGACCCTGAGCGACCGGGACGAACAGCCCCTGGCGCAAACCATGAGCGACGCGGGCGGCGAGTTTGCTTTCCAGCACGTGCCGCCGGGTTTCTACTGGGTGACGGCGCGGCGGCGCGCCGTCCCGCACGAGACCGACGTCTTTCAGCACGTGGAGCTTTCGGCCGGCCAGACCGGGCGCGTGCAACTGGTGATGTTCGCGGAAGAAAACTACAAAGCCAAAGATCTGCTCCACAAGCCGGTGTTCATTCGGGTGACGGACCCCGCCGGCCACTCCCTCACCGGCCTGCGCCTGCACAACGTGTGGACGACCGGCATCATCCTCGAGGACACCAAGACGCAGGTGCCCGACGACGGCCTGGCGGTGATGGAGTTGATTCCGGGAAGGAACTTCATGACCCTGGAGCGCCACGGCTGCCACAAAGAGTACCGGCGAGTGGACGTGGCGGCGGGCAACGGCGTGGACGGCGCCGCGCTGGTCTTCGACTGCCGAAAGTAGAAGCGGCCGCAGCGCCCTTCTTGACGCGCTGTCAGGGCACGGTTTTAACCGTGCCGGCCAAACCGCCGCCCCGCGGCGGCTTCAGCCGCTGAGGGCCCTACCAACCTCAGGCGTTAAGAGCCCCTTCTTGATCCGCCCCTTTTCGGCGCGACTAAAGCCGCGCCCTGACGAAGCGGCCTGAGGCTTTACAGCAGCTTCCAACCCTCAGCCGGGGGGCGGCGCTACGCCAATTCCTGCATCACCTCATCCAGAACCTGCCGCGAGGGGCGGACGCGCGACTCGGGCAAGGTGGCCAGAGGCTCGTCCACCAGGTTCAGCATCTGGATGAAATTCTCGCGCTCCATATCGGCGTAAAGGAGGCCGGTCACCACTTCGCCTTTTTCGTGGGACTCGGTGATGACGCGCAGCGCTTCCACCTTATTGGTGGGGTCGTAATCCTCGCCGAGTTTCTTGAGCAGCATGCGCGAGCCGTCGTGGAGGGTGATTTCCTGGGTGGTTCCGGGGTCGTACTCGACGGTGATGTCCTCGAAGAAAGGAACGTAACTCACCTCGAAGAGCGGCTCGTCGTGGTCCTTGACGTAGCTGTAGCTCTTGGTGGAGCCCTCGTGGTCGTTAAAGGTGACGCAGGGCGAAACCACGTCCAACATCACCGTGCCGCGGTGCGACAGGGCGCCCTGCATGAGCGCCATCAACTGCTTCTTGTCGCCGGAAAAGGAGCGCCCCACGTAGGTGGCGCCCAGCTGGATGGCCAGCGCGCAGGTATCGATGGGCGGCAGGTCGTTAATGACGCCGGTCTTGAGCTTGGAACCCAGGTCGGCGGTGGCGGAGAACTGTCCCTTGGTGAGGCCGTAGACGCCGTTGTCCTCGATGATGTAAATCATCGGCAGGTTGCGGCGCATCAGGTGCACGAACTGCCCGATGCCGATGGAAGCCGTGTCGCCGTCGCCGGAAACGCCCAGCGCCACCAGGTTGCGGTTGGCCAGCATGCTGCCGGTGGCGATGGCCGGCATGCGCCCGTGCACGGAGTTGAACCCGAAGGCCGATTCCAGAAAGTAGGCGGGGCTCTTCGAGGAGCAGCCGATGCCGGAAAGCTTGGCCACGCGGTGGGGCTCGACGCCCACCTGGTAGCAGGCCTCGATGATGCGCTCGGAGATGGCGTTGTGCCCGCAGCCGGCGCAGAGCGTGGTCTTGCGGCCGCGGTAGACGCTCAGCTCCAGCCCGATGCGGTTCACTTTCTTGGCCGGGGAGGACGGAACGGATGTGCTCGCCATATTACTTCTCCTTCTCCTGAGAAACGATCTGGTCGGTGATGCTGCGCGCGTCGACGGGAAGGCCGTTATAGTGGCGGACGTGGCGCAGCTTGCCCACGCAATCGTCGTCCACTTCCAGGCGCAGCAGGGTGGCCATCTGCGCGTCGCGGTTCTGGTCCACCACGTAGACGCGCTGGTGTCGGCGGACGAAGTCGAGCACCGCTTCCGGAAAGGGGAAAGCGCGGATGCGGCAGTAGTCGAGTTCCAGGCCCTGCTCGGCGCGCAACTGGTCGCGCGATTCGGTGGCGCCCCAGTGGCTGGTGCCGTAAGCGATCAGCCCCACCTCCGCCTTGCCGCTGCCCTCGAACTCCGGCGCGGGAACGTGCTTGCGCGCCGTCTCGAGCTTCTTGCGCAATCGCTCCACGTTGTTGACGTAATCTTCCGGACGCTCGCTGTAGTGCGCCTGCGAGTCGTGCCCGCTGCCGCGCGCGAAATAGCCCGCCGCGGGGTGCGCCGTGCCGGGCAGCGTGCGGTAGCCGATGCCGTCGCCGTCCACGTCGGCGTAGCGGCCGAAGGTACCCAGGCGGTTCAGGTCTTCGGCGCTCAGCACCTTGCCGCGCGCGATGGGTTTGTCGGGATACGGGAACGGGTCCGACATCCAGTTGTTCATGCCCAGGTCGAGGTCCATCATCACAAAAACGATGGTTTGAAAGTGCTCGGCGAGGTTGAAGGCTTCAGTGGCCAGGGTGAAACATTCCTCCACCGAGGCGGGGAATAGCAGGATGTGCCGCGTGTCGCCGTGGGAGACGAAGGCGTTCTTGAGCACGTCGCCCTGCGCGGTGCGCGTGGGAAGTCCCGTGGAGGGGCCGACGCGCTGCACGTCGAAGATGACGCCCGGCACCTCGACGTAGTAGGCCAGTCCGATGAATTCCGACATCAGCGAAATACCCGGGCCGGAGGTGGAGGTCATGGCGCGCGCGCCCGCCCAGCCCGCTCCGACCACCATGCCGACGGCGGCCAGCTCGTCTTCGGCCTGCACGATGGCAAACGTCGCCTTGCCGGTTTCGGGATCCAGGCGGAAGCGCTTCATGTACTTGATAAGCGACTCGCAGAGCGAGGAAGAAGGGGTGATGGGATACCAGGTGACCACCGTGACCCCGGCGAACATGGCGCCCAGGGCGGCGGCGGCGTTGCCGTCGATGAGGATCTTGCCCAGCGCCTTGTCGGTGCGCTCGATCCAGAAGCGGTCGCGCTTGGGAAGGTTCTGCTCGGCGTAATCGAAGCCCGCCTGCGCGGCCTGCCAGTTGAGGTCCACGGCCTTGGGCTTGGTCTTGAACTGCTTCTCGAGCGCGATGCGGATCTCCTGCATGTCCACGCCCAGCAGCTTGGCCACCACGCCGTCGTAGATCATGTTTCGCACCAGCTTGCGCAGCTTGGCGTTGGGGCAGATGGGGGCCACCAGCTTGTCGAAGGGCACGGGGTAGAAGACGCAGTCGCTGCGCACTTCCTGAAGCTTCAGTTTTTCGTCGAAGACCACCGCCGCGCCGGGGTCGAGGCTGCGCACGTCCTCTTCCGCCGTTTCCGGGTTCATGGCGATCAGGAAGTCGATCTCCTTGCGCCGCGCGATGTAGCCGAACTTGGAGGCGCGGATGGTGAACCAGGTAGGTAGGCCGGCGATGTTGGAGGGAAAAAGGTTCTTGCCCGAAACCGGAACGCCCATCTGCAGGATGGCGCGCAGCAGCACGGTGTTGGCCGTCTGGCTGCCCGAGCCGTTCACCGTCGCCGCCTGAATGCTCAGGTCGTTGACGACCTTCTCCGGCTGCACGGGGGAATCGTTCTCTTGCACTTTCACTTCCGTGGTTCCCATATGGCCTCTCGCTGCGGCCCTTCGACTCCTCGCTGCATCGCGGGGCGCCGGCGGTCCCGGAACGATTGCGCGTCCGCGGGCCATCCGGCTGAGATTACGCCGGGCGCCGGCAGGCAACGCTTCGCCGCCGGAGGACTTCCCCGCCAAAGGTTTTGCTAAAGGGCCAGAATTCCCTGAGCGATCTTAAAAATACCTATCCTTCCCATTACAGATTATACCCGAAGGGGCCAGGGGTCAACGGAGGTTTGGCGCGCGGGCGGAACGGGAGGCAAGAAACGCGTCCCGAAGAGGGAAAAATCGGCTCAGACGCCGGCGGGCTGGGCGGAGGAACGGGTACGCGGCGGGGCAACGGGCGGGACCGCCGAGGAGCGCGGCTGGACCTTCCAGAAGTCCAGCACCCGGCGCGGCCAGTCGTCCAGAATCTCCCGCGCCCGCGCGCTGGCGGTCTTTTCGGCGTGCAGAAAAACCAGCTGGCGCAACTCTTGCAAATCGCGCGGCTCGATCAGGCGCTCGGCGCGCACCAGCTGGGGGTTGAGGCGGCGCAGAAACTTCTTTTCCGGGTCGTAAACGAACGCCCGGCCGTTGGTCATGCCGGCGGCGAAGTTGCGTCCCGTTTCGCCCAGCACCACCACCACCCCGCCGGTCATGTATTCGCAGGCGTGGTCGCCGGTGCCTTCCACCACCGCCAGCGCGCCGCTGTTGCGGACGGCAAAGCGCTCGCCGGCGCGCCCGGCAATGAACACCCGGCCGGCGGTGGCGCCGTAGAGCACGGCGTTGCCGGCGATGACGTTGCGGGCG
>JBJKQV010000193.1:0-13123 GCA_046704985.1 Terriglobia bacterium | reverse complement strand
CCCTAGACCCATCCTTGCGACGGCCTCGCTGAAGGCCGCCGCCACGCTTAGAACGACAGGCGCCCGCCGACCTGAATGGTCCGCGCCGTCGCTGAAGTGAGCTGACCAAACGAACCGCTCTTGATGTCCGTCACCAAGCCGGTGAGGTTGGTGTGGTTGAGCGTGTCAAAGGTATCCACCCGAATCTGGAAGTGCACGCGCTCGGTAAAGTTCAGCGACTTGGCCAGCGAGGTGTCGAGATTCCACATGCCGGGGGCAAAGAAGGCGTCGCGCCCCAGGGTGCCGGGACTCTGCTGCGCGCCGCTGGCCGAGACGATCGGAATGGCCGTGAAGGCCGCCGGGTTGAGATACTGCAAGCTGCTCTGATAGCCGCTCATAATCGCCGCGACGCCCGTGTTGGGGTCGGGACGGTCGGCCGGATAGCTGGAATTGCCGTTGGTAATGTTCACCGGCAGGCCGTCGTTGGCGGTTACCACCTCGGAGAGCTGCCAGCCGCCGATTACCTTGTCGGCGACGTGGCCGTGCCAACCCGTCCAGTGGGTGAGGGGAAGCTGGTAGATGGCGGTGGCGGAGAAGTTGTTGCGGATGTCGAAGGGCGTAGGCCCCAGATCCGCCTTGAAGTTATTGTTATCCTGCGGGATGCAGGTGCGGACGATGTCGCCGCCGCAATACGCGGTGTTGGAAGCGTGCGTGTAGTAAACGCCGAAGCTCAGCCCGTGCGACAGGTGTTTGCGCAGGTTGATTTCCAGCGCGTTGTAGCTGCTCGAGTCCCAAGGGGCCACGAGCGTGAACTGGGCGTAGTTGGGAACCGGGGCGACGCCGGTCTGGCGGTTGGGCAGGTTCTCCACGGGCGCCATGATCAGCTTCAGCCCGCGATTGCCTTCGTAAGCGACGTTAAGCACGCTGCCCCAGCCCAGCTCGCGCTGCACTTCCAACGACCACTGCAGGCTGTAAGGGTCCGGATAGTTGGTCGGGATAACGTTGTTGCTGGCGATGTTGGTGGACAGGATCCCGGAACTCTGCAACGACTCGAGGGTGGGAATGAAGGTACTGCGCGGCAACGGGTAGGCCAGGTTGGCCGCCACCGCGATGGAGCGGCTGAGCGTGGAGCGGAAGGGGATGGTCGGCCCAGCCTGCACCATGATGACCGCTCCGGCGTGCAAGGGGTGAGGACTGACGTAAGCGCCGAAGCCACCCCGGATCACCGTCTTGGCCGAAGAGCCCAGCGAGTAGGCAAAGCCCACGCGCGGCTGGATGTTGTTGTAGTCGCCGTTGTAGATTCTGCCCGCGGGCAGGTAGGCGCCGAACCCGTCGCCCAGATAAGGGTAGGCGGGATTGACGCCGCGGTTGAAGATCCGCCCGTCGCGCTCCTTGGGAACCGTAAAGTAGTCGTAGCGGACGCCCAGGTTCAAGGTGAGCCTCGACGTGGCGTGGAAGTCATCCTGAAAGTATCCGCCAAATTGATAGGTGTGGATGATGCTCTTGGGCACGTCGAAAGTAATGGTGACCGTGCTGGGAATGTTGTTTTGGAAGTCGCTGAGGCTGGAATAGGCCAAGGTGGCAGTATTGAGGTCGACGTGACCCCAATTCTGCCGCTGGATGATGCCGCCGAACCCCAAGGTATGACGGCCGTGGTTGAGCGAAATCTGCTCGATGTACGTATACGTGCTGCCCAGCAGGTTGTTGCTCTCCGCTCCCCCGGAATTCAAGCCGCTGAACTTGACCTGTTCCAAGCCGGAATTGAAACCCTCGTCAATACGCAGGATGGCGTTCTGGTTCCAGCCGAAGCGCGTGGAGGAGGTCCAGTTGCCCCCGGTGTGGACGAAGTTGACGTTCACCATGTTGCTGTCGGCCGTGTACTGGCGCGGGTTGATGGAGATCACGCGCGGAATCAGTTCGTAAGGCACGTCGCGCGTGTAGCGGACCGTCAGCTCGTTGGTGGGCGAGAGAAAGTAGTCGAAGCGTTCCGAGGTGTTGTAGTCGTTCTGGGTGAACGACCCCGCCGTGTTGTATCGCACGGTGAGGGCGGTGGGATCGCCGGTCGGCTGCGCCGCCTGCGGGTATACCGAAAAGATTGGATCGTAAACGGAGGGGCTGATGCTTTTCAGGTACGGGGTGGGGACGTCGTCGCTCAGAGGTTTGAACTCGCTGGTCCGCACGCCTTCGTAACTGCCGAAGAAAAAGAACTTGTCCTTAATGATGGGGCCGCCCAGCGACCCGCCGAACTCGTTGAAAGTGGACCGCGGCTTGGTGCTCAGAAACTGGTTGCGGGCGTTCATAGCGTTGACGCTGTTGATCTCATAGACGTCGCCGTGAAACTGGTTGGTGCCGCTCTTGGAAATCAGGTTGACGCTGCCCGACATGGTGCCGCTCACTGAGGCGGGCATGATGCCCTTCAGCACGCTCACTTCCGCGATGGCGTCGGTGTTCAGGGTGTTGATGACGTTGGGGCTCTGATAGAAGCCGAAAGAGGGGGCACGCGAATCGCCGCTGGCGTCGGTGCCGTCCACGGTGAACTTCATCGAGTGCGCCGCCAAGCCGTTCATCTGCAGCGACGCCCCGGTACCGGCGCTGGTCACCTTCAGAACCCCGGGAACCACGTTCATCAGGTTGGTCCAATCGAGTTTCGCCTGCGGCAGTTGCTGCACCTGAAGGTTGGTCATCGTGTGCAGCTCGTCGGAACTGGCGCGCTGCAGCAGCGGCGCGCGGCCGGAGACCGTCACTGTCTGCGTGACGTTGCCGAGCTTCAGTTCCAGGTCCAGCCGCAGCACTTGCCCGGCGACCAGGCTCAGGCCGGTGCGCTGCAGGCGCGTAAAGCCCTTGGCGTCAACCGTCAGGGTATAAGTCCCGGGCACGAGAAAGGGAAAGGTAAACCGGCCTTGCGCGCCCGAGGTGGCGTTCTTGATGCGGCCCGTCCCTTCGTTGGTGATGCGGACGGTAGCGGCGGGAATCGCCGCATGGCTGGGATCGTTGACGGTGCCGGTCACCGTGGCGGTATTAATCTGGCTGTACGACAGGGTTGCCCACGACGTCAGAAGTGCGGCGGCGATAATGGTCGCGCATGAGACGACGGTCTTCATGAGATTTCCTCCAAGTTTTTCCCCGCAAGCGCAGCGGGCAAGGGTTGACGGAAGTTGGTAGAAAGACTTTTGCTGTCAAGCATCGGAAGGTCCGAACTTCCCCTTGCAGGTAGGAACGAGCAGCGGCTTTCCCTACGTGCACCGTTTCTCAGCAAGTGGATGCGGCACCCAGCCACGCGGAGGACTCCAGGCTGGTGAAGCTGGGCGCCGCACGCGCTCGCCCTTAAAAAGTCAGCCGCCCGTTCAACTGGATCGTGCGCGCGGACCCTGCACTGGTGATCATGCCGAACTGAGATCGGTCGGGCTGTGTCGCAATGCCGGTCAGGTTCGCGTGGTTGAGTGCGTTAAACATGTCCGCCCGAACCTGGAACTTGACGTTTTCCCTGATTGAAAAGTTCTTGGCGAGCGAGAAGTCGAGATTCCACAGACCCGGGCCCGTGATCGCTTGATTCCCCAGGTTACCGGGTCGTTCGGCAGAGCCTGAAGTCTTGTTGATGGGCACATAGGCGAATGCTGCGGGATTGAGGTACTGCAAAGTGCTGGTGTAATTGGGGAGGATCACCGGGAGCCCCGTAAGGTCCGGCCGAGTGTACTCTGAAGACTTGTGCTCGTTGATATCCAATCCCGTTCCCGTCTCAGCGGTGAAGATGCCCGAAATCTGCCACCCATTGAGCGCATGGCGAGCGAAAGGATTTCCTCTCCTGTACAGCTTCGGCAACTCGTAGACATAATCCGCCGTGACGACATGCTCCCTGGATCCATCTTGAAGTCCGTAGTTGTTGGAAACGTCAAAGAAGCTTTGCAGGTTGGCAGGATTGCTGCCCAAGTCGCCGACCCCATAGGTGAGAGCCTTCGACCAGGTGTAATGAATGTCGAAGGTCAAACCTGAAGAGTATCTCTTGCGAAGGGTAGTCTGCCAGGCGACGTAGTTGATCTGATCGGAGTTGTCAAAGTACTCCCCTATGCCGAGCGCCGGGTTGGGTGCGACGCCCGTTACACGGTCAGGATAGTTGTAGTAGCGGCGCATGATCACCTTGACCCCACGGTTTCCCACGAAGCCGGTTTCCAGCATCAGGGAGGGGGTGAGCTGACGCTCGTAGCCCAAATAGAGATCCAGACTGTAGGGATTAGCAAGGTGGGGATTGATGACGGTAATCGCCGCCCCCGGATTGTTCCCCTGCGCCAGCGGAAGCACGTCGGCGTTATAAACCGGGAACTTGATGCCCAACGCTTGCGCTTGGGACTTGGTATACGTTACCCGGAAGGGGTTGCTGGGGCTATCCACGACCCCTCCTGTAAAGTCTTCCAGGGGAACCGGCGAAAACAGGGTTCCAAAGCCCAGCCGGAAAACGTTCTTTCCGTTCCCATCCGGGTTGTAAACAATGCCGAGCCTGGGGCCCAGATTCAGGGCGTTGGAATTGAAGGGGTCGCTGACCGGGCGGTAAGGGCCGAGATCAAAATTGGAGTCCAGAATGCCGGCGGGATTGTAAAGGTGAGGGGCTCCGCCGTTAAGACTGGCGGTCATATGGCCAAAATAGTCCTCGCGCAACCCAAGATCGACGGTGAGCTTGGGACTCACGCGCCAGTCATCCTGCACAAAGAAACCGAAGTCCTTGGCGCTGCCGAACCACTGACTGGTCCCGAAGGTCACCCGCACGGAGCTTGGAATGTTCGCCAGGACGTCGGCGACGCTCGAATACTGCAGATCGGGGCTTTGGATGTCCCGGCCGCCACTGCGCGTGTCTGTGAAGGAGCCGCCGAACTTCAGCATGTGTTTCCCGATCGGCATGGCGATCTTTTCCTCAAAGACGTACACACCGGGGCCTCCCGTCTGAAGGGCCTCACCCCCGCCGAGCTTTATGCCTTCGACCTTGAGGTCGGACACCCGGCGCCCACCGAAGGTCGATTCAGCTTGATTGGGATCCATCACGTTAAACCACCCATCCAGACGACTCACGTAAGCCTTGGTGTAGCCAAATCGAGTCTCAGAGGTCCATCTGGTCCCAAAGGTCGTATAGGTTGCCGCAACGCGGTCCGTCTGCCCGGTGAAAGTGCGGGGATCGATCGGCGAAACCGTAGGGCTAAGGCTGCTGGGGCGGTCATGCGTGTAGGTAACGGATATCTTCTGACGGCTGGAGATCCAGTAGTCGGGTTTGATGGTAAAAGTGTTGTCGTTCGACCGGCTGCTGGACGACCCGACATAGATCCCTAAAGGTGCGGTTGGATCGGTCACCGGCTGGTTGGGAAGCGGCCAGGCATCGGTCCAAAGCTTGTAGGCAGGATCGGCAGCCACCATCTCGTTGACTAAATACTGCGACGGCACGCTGGTGTTAAAAGCTGAAAACGAGGCATTCCGGTAGCCCTCGTACACCCCAAAAATGAACAGTTTATCTTTGATCAGCGGTCCGCCCACCGAACCACCGAATTGGTTGAAGGTTGACCCGGGTTTCGTGGGCAAGAATATGTACCGGGCATCCAGGGCCGCCCCCTGGTAGTTCTCAAACAGACTTCCATGCCACCGGTTGGTGCCGGACTTGGTGATAATGTTGAAATTGCCGCTCATCGTAGGTGCGTACTCCGCAGGAAGAATCCCCTTGGTAATCTGAACCTGCTGCACCGCTTCGAGGCTGATCAAGCTGATGGCGTTGAACCCGCCGAACATCTGGGTGGTCGAGGACTCGGGATTCGCAGACGCGGTGGTGCCGTCCACGCTGATGCTGGCCGCGGAGTGGCCCATACCGTTGAAGTTAAACTGGCCGGAATCATTGCTGCCGCTGCCCCTGACGATCGAGCCCGAGACCAAGCCGCCGAGCTCTGTCAGGTTGCGGCTGGCCAGGGGGAGCTGGCGGACATCCCGCGAGGTGAGGGTTTGGGACTGTTCCGTCGAGACGGTGTTGACCATGGGAGCATGGCTGGTAACCGTCACCCGCTGGTTGACCGACCCCACTTGCAGGGTATAGGCCTGCCGCACATTTTCCCCCGCCTGAAACGACAGGTTTTCGGCCACAAAGGTCCGAAATCCCTTCCTCTCAATCCGGAGCGTATAGCGGCCGAGGGGTAGGAAGTTGAAGGCAAACTGCCCGTGGGCGTCCGCGACTTGCTGCGTCTTGGCCCCGGTCTGCACGTTGGTGAGGGTAGCCACGGCCCCCGGAACCACCGCCCCCGAGGCGTCGCGCACCAGCCCATAAAATGTCGCCGTAGTAACCTGCGCCAGGGCGGCAGAAGCCACCAGAAGCACGATAAAAATTGAACCGAAAAGTCCACGCTTGAGAATTGCCATCCTCGCCTCTCCTTTAGGCCTCTCGGTGAGGAGCCCGGCTGAATTGAAGATCCGCGTTCAGAGCAAACCCTTCGGCAAATCCCAGGTCGGCCGGCTGACCGGAGTCGCCGGAATCGCGCGCTCGAAGAGTCAGGAAGGACTTAATCATCGTTGCCCAAAGTCAAACGATTGAAAATCAATGAGCAATCTATAGCAATTAGCGATTCTATTGTCAAGGCCAAAATCGCCGCCCCTTCTCTCCCCCGGGGCAACCCCGGCCGACGGCGTCTGCCGCCCCCCCCAGAGCCCTTCCGCCCCGCCATTTTCGGGCCTCCGGGGCCTCTCGAGGAATCGCGGGACGCCCCCCGGGGAACCTTCCCGCAAAATCTCCCTTGTCAAACGTTCACAAATAGATTAGAAATAGATGCCTAGAATTTCATAAACCAGAATTCCCTGTGGCAGGAGACGCGCATGGCTGATCCCAACGGCAAGAAAACGGTGTTCGCTTTGCACACGAGTTTCGCACTCGTGGATCTGCTGGAAAAGCACTTCAAGGAACAATTGCCCGATGTGCGGATCGTCAACATAGTAGACGACAGCTTGCTGTCGGATGTCCGGCAGGCCGGCCATCTTACCCCCTCCGTCACCCGGCGCATGGTGGGCTACGCCGAGCTCGCCCAATCGGCGGGCGCCGACGCCATTTTCAACTGTTGTTCTTCCGTGGGGGAAGCGGCGGATCTCATTCGCAACGTCGTCGACGTGCCGGTGGTCAAAATCGACGAAAAGATGGCCGAGAAGGCCGTGCAAGCGGGAAAGAGGATCGCCGTGGTCGCCACGGTGGCCACCACCCTCGACCCCACCGTCCGGCTGATCGAGAAAAAGGCGCAGGCGGGGGCGAAGACGATCGAAGTGCATCGCCACTTGGTGGAGGGAGCCTTTGACGTCCTGCAATCCGGCGATGCGAAGAAGCACGACGAGATGGTGAGGAAGGAAATCGAGCGCGCCGCCGCGAACGCCGACGTTATCGTTCTGGCCCAGGCCAGCATGTCGAGGATGATCGCCGGGCTGGAAGGCAAGTTGCCGGTTCCTGTCTTGTCCAGCCCCAAAGCGGGTGTCCAGGAATTGAAAGACCTGATCTAGGAGAACCCCACCCTGCCGTCACATCTCGCGGCGGCGCCGGCAAGACGGCGAATTCCAAGTACCCCACTGTGTCCGAGCGCGCCGGGCGGGCCCCATGAACTTGCCTTCTCTCAGCTATTCCGAAGCCGTGCAGCAGCTCCCTCCCGAGTGGCCCCAATCCTGCCTCACGGAGATCCAGGAAGCGGTTCGCCAATCGCAGTGCAAGGTCGTAGTGCTGGATGACGATCCCACGGGCACCCAGACGGTGCGCGGTGTTCCGGTGCTCACGGAATGGTCTGTTGAAAGCTTGCGGAGCGAACTCTGCGAGCCTCTCCCCGCCTTCTACGTGCTCACCAACTCCCGGGCCTTGTCGGAAGGAGATGCGAGGCGGCGGGCGGAAGAGATCGGGAACAACCTGGCGGAAGCTTCGCGCCTGTCGGGGCGTGCCTATGCGATCATCAGCCGCAGCGATTCCACGCTGCGCGGACACTTCCCGGGTGAGGTCGAGGCGCTGGCTGCCGCGTTGAAGACCACCTGGGATGGTTGGCTGCTCATTCCGTTTTTCGAAGAGGGCGGCCGTTATACTCTCCAGGATGTCCATTATCTTCGCCAGGGCGACCGGCTGACGCCCGTCAGTGAGACGGAGTCGGCGCGCGACGCGGTTTTCGGCTATCGCCACGCCAATCTGCGTCAATGGGTGGAGGAGAAAACCTGCGGGACAGTTTCCGCGGGGCAGGTTTCAGGCATCTCGGTGGCGGAAATCCGCACCGGCGGCCCTTCCCGGGTGCAGGAACGCCTGCGGGCACTCGCTCGCGGAGCTATTTGTGTGGTCAACGCCATGAGCGGGCGGGATCTGGAAGTCTTCACGCTGGGGCTGCTGCGCGCCGAAGCGGAGCAGCGGCATTTCCTCTGCCGCACCGCCGCTTCTTTCGTCCCTCTCCGTGCCGGGCTCGGCCCGAGCTCGTTACTGGTGGCGAATGACTTGGCCCTCGAAGGAACTGCTGGCGGGCTGATCGTGGTGGGTTCGTATGTACCGCGGACCACCGCCCAGGTCGAGAAGCTCTTGCCCTCCCCGGGACTGCAGTCGATCGAGCTGGACGCCGAATTGCTCCGTTCGCCGGAGCACGCGGCCGTGGAGATTCGGCGCGCCGCCGGCTTGGCGGATCGTTTCTTGCGCCCCGGAAGGGATGTAGTAATCTACACCAGCCGGCAATTGCTTCTCGGGAAGGATCCGGCAGAAAACCTGGCCATCGGCCAGCGCATTTCCGAGGGGATTGTTTCCTTGGTGCGAGCCCTTTCGGTCCGGCCTCGCTACTTGCTGGCCAAGGGAGGGATTACGTCCAGCGACGTGGCAACCGACGGCTTGGGAGTCCGGCGGGCTCTGGTGCTCGGCCAGATCCTGCCGGGGGTTCCGGTCTGGCGCCTGGGCCCGGAGAGCCGTTTTCCCGGCCTCGACTATATCGTTTTCCCCGGCAATGTGGGTACGCCCGAAGCCCTGCGCGCGGTCGTCGAACAACTGCAGACCCACGCGCCAGGATAGATCTCCCATGCTCCATAACACCCTGGATTTGTTGCGGGCCGGCCAGCGGCGAGGGTTTGCCGTCGGAGCGTTCAACGTCTACAACCTGGAAGGCGTGCGCGCGGTCGTGGCCGCCGCCGAAGCCAGCCGCAGCCCTGCGATTTTGCAGGTCCATCCCGCGGCGCTCGCGCAGAGCGGTCGCGCGTTGCTGGCGCTGTGCCTCGCTGCCGCCCAGGACGCCGCCGCGCCCGTCTCTGTCCACCTGGACCACGCCACGTCAGAAGAGGAGATCCGCCTGGCGCTCGAGCAAGGTTTAAGCTCCGTGATGTTTGACGGCTCGGCCCTGCGCCTGGAGGAAAACCTGCGGCGCACTCGCGACATGGCCCAGCTTGCCCATGATCGCGGCGCGGCGCTGGAAGCCGAGCTGGGGCGCTTGAGCGGATCGGAAGACGAGCTGAGCATCCCCGAGTACGAAGAGAAGCTGACCGACCCCGCGCAGGCCGCGCAATTTGTGGAAAGCACCGGCACGGATGCCCTCGCCGTTTGTATCGGCAACGTGCACGGCCGCTACGCGCGGGAGCCGCGGCTGGATTTTGCGCGCCTGGAGAAGATCCAGAAGGCGATCCCGGTGCCCCTGGTCTTGCACGGCGCCTCGGGCCTGGGCGCACCGCTGCTGAAACGCTCGATTGAACTGGGCGTCCGGAAGTTTAATGTCAATACGGAAGTTCGCGCCGCGTACGTGGAGGCGCTCAAAACCGCTCTGTCCCGTGCAAATGCCAAGCCGGACCTGGTCCAGTTGATGGGTAACGCGGTCACGGCCATGCAAGCGGTGGTTTCCGCCAAGCTGCGCGCCTTCGGCTCGGCCGGCATGGCGGCGGAGTGCTCAGTGAAACAGTAAGGCGATCTTCCCGCCCAGGGTCACCGCAGAGAAGTACGCCCCCACCAGACCGAGCAGCATCAGGAAACCCACGAAGAGGTTGTAATACCAACGGTTCCGGTAGCGGGCCCCGATGTACTTGGAGCGCGCGGTGATGATCCAGAGCCCTCCGACCAGGATGGGGATCAGGACCACCTGCGCGGTGTTGACCAGGAGCGTCAGGCCGACGAAATCGGCGTGGCCGAGCAGAATCCAGAAGAGCGGCGAGAGGATGGTCCAGGCGGCGATCCAACGGTAGAGCGGGTGCTTCTTGTAATCCCCGCCGTAAGCTTCCAAGGCGCGGGGACGGAAGTGGAAGTAGGCGTCCGAACCCAGGTACCCGAACGCCGCGCCGTTCCCCACGATGGGCCCGAAGAGCGCGGCGATGATCCCCACGTAGAACAGCTTGGTTCCGAAGGTGCCCATCACCGCTCCCAGCAGCCGCGCCAGGTCTTCGATGTTGGCGATATGCAGGCCGCGGGGATGGAGCACTTGTGCCCCCACCACCCAGATGGACAGGTCGAGAATAATGATGACCAGGATGCCCAGAATCAGGTCGTACTGCTGGACCTTGCGGTGGGCCGGCGAATTCCATCCTTTTTCGCGGGCAAAGTAGGGATACATCAGGTTCGCCAGGCCGCCGCCCACCGAACCGACCAGCGACAGGATGATGAACATGGCGCCGTAGCGCCCCATGGTCGAAGGCAGCGCGAAGCCGAAGACGCCCTTGAGAATGCCCGCCGGGGAGGGTTTGGACCAGAGGGCCAGCCCGATCAGCGAGACGCTCAGCAAGCCGGCCAGGAAGAAGAAGACCTTCTCGATGCGGCGGTAGATGGGACGGAAGGCGATGTAAAAGGCCAGCAGGCAGATGGCCACCGCCCAGAAGCGCACGTTCTGGAATCCGCTCAGGTCCGCGCACGCCGACGCCACTCCGGCCACCATGTAAGTGCCCACCGCGTGGCCGAGGAGCAGCGAGCAGAGCAGGATGAAGGGCGCGAACCAGCGGTGCAAGCGCGTCAGCCCGCCCATGACGCTTTCGCCGTGCTGATTGCACAACTGGTATTTGGCGATGAGGGAGACGAACAAGTAACGGATCAGCAGGCAGAGGGCGAAGGCCCACATGAGCGCGTAGCCGTAATTGCCTCCCGCCGTGGCCGAGTTGACGATGTCGCCGGCGCCCAGCCAGGTGAGTACCGCGACCAGTCCCGGTCCCATGGAGCGCACGTACTCCCAGAACGATTTCGGGATAGGCGCTCCCGCCGGTGTTGGGTTGCTGTTGGTTTCCATGATGACCCGGGCTCCTCCCCCTCCGACGGCCTCTTCCGGCCGGCCGGGGGGTTCCCCCCGCCCGCCGACGCCCCCGGCCGTCGAACTTGGGCGTCATAGAGTAACAATCTTGTGCTAAACTTTCAACAGCCTCGTATGGACCCGCTGGATGCACAGACACTCCAGGGCGTCTGGGCGGCCCTCCCCACGCCTTGGACGGAGAACTTCCGGCTCAGCCGCCCGATTCTGGAGGAGAACGTCCGCCGCTACGCGCAGCGGGGAGTCGCCGGAGTTTACACCACCGACAGCGACGGCGAATTCTATGCCCTCGAGCTCGCGCCCTTCCGCGAGCTGGTCTCGATGTTTGGAAATGCCGTGGCTCGCACTTCCCTGGGGGCGGCCGTCGGGGTGACCTGGTCGCACACCGAGGGTATCATCGAGCGCATCAAGGCCGCCCTGGACGTGGGCATTCCCAACGTCCACGTGGCCTTTCCTTACTGGATGCCCCTGGCCCGGGATGACGTGCCCAGGTTTTTCGAGGACCTCGCGCAGGCGGCTCCGCAGGCGCGATGGATCCACTATCGTTCTCCCCACGCCCAGGTGATGCTTTCGGGATCCGACTACGCTCATTATCAAAGCACCTATCCCCGGCAGCTCATCGGGACTAAACTGGTTTCGACCGACATTGCGGAGATTGCCGCCCTGATTGCGCAGGCGCCGAAACTGGCCCATTTCGTAACTGACTATTGCGCCGTGCCCGCCTGCCTGGCCGGCGCGCGCGGAGTCTACAGCTACTGGGTCAATACCCTGCCTGACTGGACCCTCCAAACCTGGCGCCTCTGCGGCGAAGGACGATGGCCGGAGGCTATGCACCGGCAAGGCAAGCTGCTTCGTTGGGAAAAGGAATTTGTCCAACGCCTGCGCGACCAGGGATACCGGCATGGCGTGATTGCCAAAGCGCGTACCGCCCTCAGCGGATTCCTCCTCGACGAAGGCCGCACGCGGCCACCCTATTACCCCGTCGCCCCGCAAAAGGTGAAAGAACTCCGGCGGGATTTCGAAGTCTTCTGGGCGCAGGAGCTGCTCGCAGGAGGAGAGGCATGAAAAAGCACGCCGCGCCCTGCAGTCTCGTCGCCGGTACGCCGGGGAGCGTCGAGAACACCTTCGGTCTTGGGATGACGCATTCGCTTCGCGGATCCGTGCTCGCCATCGGGTCCGGAACCGGCCTCACCAGCCCCCATCTTATCCAGGCGGGGGCAGCCGGGTGAAGACACAGACCTCAGCGCGCGAAGCACTGCGATTTTTCCTGACGGGCTGGAAGACCTCGGCGCTGCTGCTGGTGCCCGTTTCGGCGGCGTCAATCTATTTTCACTTCCCTCCCGTCCTGATATTCGCGATTGCCACCCTGGCGCTGATTCCGCTGGCGGCGATGCTAGGCGCTGCCACCGAGGAGCTTGCCGGCCACTTGGGCCCCACGGCCGGGGGGCTAACCAACGCCACCCTCGGGAACGCTCCGGAATTGATTCTGGGCTTTATCCTCCTCTGGCACGGGCACGTGGAGGTGGTCAAGGCGGCGCTGTGCGGCAGCATCGTCGGCAACCTGCTGCTGGTGATGGGCCTGGCGCTGCTGCTGGGAGGGCTGGGGCGCGTCAAGCAGACATTCAATCGCCTGGCCGCCGGCACCAGCACGACGATGCTCTTCCTGGCCGCGGTGGCCTTGGTCATGCCCGCGCTCTTCAACCTGACGGCCTACGGAGCGCTGGACCGCAACGGCAAAGTCGTCGAAGTGTTGAGCCTGTGGACGGCCCTCATCCTTCTCATCAGCTATGCGGCCAGCCTGCTCTTCACCTTCCGGACTCACAGGAGTCTATTTGCGCCGGCGGCGGGCGACCCGCCGCGCGTCAGCGACCGCGCGGCCTTCGTGGTGCTGCTCCTCACCACCGCCTCCGTCTCCCTGGAGAGCG
>JBJKQV010000192.1:0-10632 GCA_046704985.1 Terriglobia bacterium | reverse complement strand
TCATCATAATAGGCCGCAGGCGCAGCATCGCCGCCTCCACGGTCGCCTCGCGGATACTCTTGCCCTCCAGGCGCAGCTTATTGATGTAGGAATACATCACCACCGCCATCTCCGTCGAAACCCCCATGAGCACCAGCAACCCCTGGACGGAGGAGACGCTGAAGGGTGTGCCGGTCAGCTTGAGCGCCACCAGGGCGCCCACCGGCTCGGTGAGCACCACGCCGGCGGCAATGGCGACGGGGAATTTGAAGTTACCGTAGAGCGCAAAAAGGATGAGGAAGATCAGAACCACGGTGAGCGGCCCGATGACGTCGAGCTGGCGGCGCGCGGCCAGGTATTCGCTGTATTCGCCGCCCCACTTCAGGCGGTAGCCGGGAGGAAGCTTGACGGCGGCGTTGACGGCGCGCTGGCCGTCGGACACGGCCCGCGCCAGGTCGCGCCCCTCGATCGAGTATTGCACGCCGATGTAGCGCGAGTTGTTCTCGCGGTAGATGAAGCTAGCGCCGTTTTCGACCTTCAGCGTGGCAAGCTGGCGGATGGGAATCTGCTGCCCGCCGGGCGTGCCCACCAGCAGGTCGCCGATGGCTTGCGGGCTCTGCCGGAACCGCGGTTCCATGCGCACCACCAGGTCGAAGAGCTTCTCGCCCTGGATCACCTGGGTGGCCGCCTGCCCGCCCACCGCCGCCTCTACCACCGATTCCACGTCCGAGACGTTGATGCCGTAGCGCGCCACCTTGTCGCGGTCCACGTCCACGTGCAGGCTGGGCTGCCCCAGCTCGCGCACCACCGTCAGCTCGGTAAAGCCGGGAACCTTGGCCAGCGCATTCTTGATCTGGATGGCCTTCGCCTGCAGGACGTTCAGGTCCGGACCGTAGATCTTCACCGCCAGGGCGCTCTTCAATCCCGTCAGCGCCTCGTCCACGGCGTCTTCGGCGGGCTGCGTGTAGTTGAAGATGATGCCCGGAAAAGCCTGCAATCGGCGGTTGATGTCAGCGGTGAGCGCCGCCTTGGTGTGGTAGGGGCTCTTCTGCCAGGAGGAATCGCTGTAAGGCTTCAGGCCCACGTAGAACTCACAGTTGAAAAACCCCGTGGGGTCGGTGCCGTCGTCGGGGCGTCCCAGCTCCGAGCCCACCACCGTCACCTGCGGGTAGGACATGAGCAGTTTGCGGATCTGAGGAGCGATCTTGGCGGCTTCTTGCCAGGAGATCGTGTAGGGCATGGTGGCGCGTACCCAGAGCGCGCCCTCATCGAGGTGGGGCATGAACTCGCCGCCGATGAAGGGAGCCAGCGCCGCCGCGCCCGCAAACAGCAGCACCGCCACCGCCATGGTTAGCTTGGGATGGTCGAGCGAGAAGTGGAGCTGGCGGGCGTAGAGCCCCTTAATCCACTCGTAAGGCCGGTTGACGCGCTCGTGAACACCGCCCTTGAACCAGTACGAGACCAGCACCGGAACCAGCGTCAGCGAAAGGATGAGAGCGCCGATCAGCGCGAACGACATGGTGTCGGCCATGGGATGGAAGAGGCTTCCGGAAGCGCCCTGCAGCGCGTAGATGGGCAAATAGCCGGCGATGATGACCGCCACCGAGTAGAAAACCGGGCGATCCACGTCACGCGCCGCGATCAGAATCACCTCGCGCAGGTTGTACTCCGTCCCCTCGCGCAGGCCCAGTTCTCGATAGATGTTCTCCATCATCACCACGGTGCCGTCGATCAATATGCCGAAGTCTATAGCGCCTATAGAGAGCAGGTTGGCGGAGACGTCGTGCATGTGGAGAAAGATGAAGGCAAAGAGCAGCGCCAGCGGAATGGTGAGCGCGGTGATGAGCGCGGCGCGCACGCTGACCAGGAAGAACATCAGCACCACGAGCACCAGGATCATACCGCGCAGCAGGTTCCCTTCCACGGTGTCGATGGTGAGCTGGATCAGTCCGCTGCGGTCGTAGAAGGGCCGGACCTTGACGTCCTTGGGCAGGATGGAGCCGTTCAATTCGCGGGTCTTAGCTTCGACGCGCTTGAGCACGGTCTGCGTCTGCTCGCCGCGGCGCAGGAAGATGACCCCCTCGACGGCGTCGTTCTGGTTCTGAAAGCCGAACTCGCCCAGGCGCGGAGCGTGGCCGATCACCACCTTGCCGATGTCGGAGATGCGCACCGGCGTGCCGTTCTGGCTGGCTACCACGATGTCGGAGATGTCATGGGTGTCGCGCAGCAAGCCCAGGCCGCGCACGTAGTAGAATTGCCCGCCCTTGGAATAGAACCCCCCGCCGGTGTTGGCGTTGTTGGAGGCCAGCGATTGCTCCACCTGGGGCACCGTGAGGTGGTAACTGTAGAGGCGCGCCGGGTCAAGCAGCACCTGGTACTGCATGGTGGTGCCGCCGAAGCCCGAGTCGTCGGCCACGCCGGGCACCGAGCGGTACTCGCGCGCCAGCACCCAATCTTCAATGGTCTTCAGGTCCTGCGGCGAGCGGTCGGGACTCTCTACCACGTAGCGGTAGATGAGCCCGCTGGGACTGTAGAGCGGCGCCATCGAGGGCGTAACCCCCGAGGGCAGGTCCACCTCGCCGATGCGCTGGAAGGCCACCTCGCGCGCAAAATAATTGTCCGTCGAGTAGTGGAAAGTCAGGATGACGTCGGAGAGCCCGTAGAGCGAGATGGAACGCATGGTCACCAGTTGCGGCATGCCGTTCATCTCGATCTCGATGGGAATGGTCACCAGCCGCTCGACTTCTTCCGCGGCGTGGCCGGGCCACTGGGTAATGAACTCCACCATGGGCGGCGAAAGGTCCGGGTAGGCGTCCACCGGCATGCGCTGGAAGGAGACCATCCCCGCCACGGCCGCGAACCCCACCAGCATCAGCACCAGAAAGCGCTGCTTGAGGGCGAATTGGACGATGCGATGAATCATAGGAAGTTGAAAGTTGAAAGTCGAAAGTTGAGAGTCAAATACTGAAAGCCGGAAGTGGAACACCCAAAGTTGACGGTTAAGAGTTCAGAGTTGAGGACTGAGGGCACGCAAGCGGAAGGAATTCCCTCCCGCGCGCAAAGCCGTCCGATCTGTGGAAAGCTGATTCTCAAATCTTAACTCTTAACTTTCGACCTTCAACCTTGGACTCCCCCGCCTCACTCCAACGTACTCTGAAACTGCAAGAACAGGCTGCCGTCGGCGACCACGCGCTCGCCCGCTTTGAGGCCGCTCAGAATCTGCGTGCGGCCGTTCACGCTTTCGCCCACCGTAACGGGGCGCTGGGCGAACTGGTTCTCGCCCTTGGGCACGTAAACAAACGGTTGATTTTCGGCGTTGTGGCGCACGCTCGCGTCGGGCACGGTGAGGGCGTTGGGAATCTCGCCCGCCTCCACCTCGGCGGTCACGTACATATCCTTCTTCAGTCGCTGGCCGGGGTTCGAGGTCACGATGCGCACCTGCAAGGTGCGCGTCGCGGGGTCGAGCGCCGAAGCCACGTAGGAAATCCGCCCACGAAAAGCACCGGGATAAGCGTCGGTGTGGATGGTGGCGGGCTCCTCCATCCGAATCCAACCCAGGTCCTTCTGATACACGTTGGCGAGCACCCAGACGCTGGAGAGGTTGGAAATCGTAAAAACCTGGGTTGCGCCCGCCTGCACGACCTGCCCCGGCGCCACCTGGCGCTCGACGATTTCTCCGGCGAGCGGCGCGCGCACCGGAATCTGCGGCGAGGCGGCGTCGCCGAGGGCGCGCTCCGGATCGCTGACGCCCAGAATGCGCAGGGCCTGGAGCGAAGTCTGGTAGTCAGCCTGCGCCTGACTGCGCGCCGTCTGCGCCTGCTGCAAGTCGGCGAGCGCCAGGGCGTGGTGGGCGTACAAGTCGCGGGCGCGCGTGTACTGTTCCTCGGCCAGGCTCAGGGCCTCGTGGGTCTTCAGGAAGTTGGCGCGGTCCTGGGCGTAGTCGGGGCTGGAAACTTCGAGCAGCGGCTGGCCCTGGCGCACGTACTCGCCCGGCACCGCCAGCACACGGGTGACCGGCCCGCTCACCTGAGTGATGACGGGCGTGGTTTGGAAGGCGTTGTAAGCGACCGTGCCGGTCAGGCGCAGGCGGCGCTCCAGCGGCCCGGAAGCCACCGGAACGATTTGAATGTGGCTCATCTGCTTGGCGGGAACGGAGAGGAGCTGCGCTTTCACGTTGAGGCCGTAGGCGGTGTCCTCGGCGGCCTGGCGGTTGCGTTGCCCGCAGCCCGCCAGGGCCAGGGCCGCCGCCAGCACGGCGGCGGCGCCGGCCAGAGTTCTGCGGGAAATGTGGAGAGCGTTCATGGCAGTTTCCTCGTGCCCACCGCCTCGCGCAGTTGCTCGAGGGCGAGCATATAGGTGGCCAGCGCCTGGCGGTAGGAGAGCTGCGTCGAGCGATAGCTGCGCTCGGCGTCCAGGAAGTCCAGCAGGCTGGCCGCCCCGCGCCGGTAGGCGTACTGGCTGATGTCCAGGGATTCTTGCGCCTGCTTGAGGTAACCCGATTGATAGAGCTTCACCACCCGCGAGCCGGTCTCGAGGGCCTGATAAGCGGTGGCCACGTCGGTCATCACCCCCTGCTCGGCGGCGGTCTTCTGCTCTTCCGACTGCGTGAGGGCGTAGCGGCTGCGGGCGATCTCGCCCTGGTTGCGGTCAAAGATCGGAATCTCGATGTTGAAAATGAAGCTGGCGTTGTTGGCGGCGCCCACGCGGGTGTAGCCGGCGCTGGCCGTCAGGTCGCGCTTGCCGTTGGCTTGGGCGAGCAGCACCTGGCTGTGCGCCGCCGTCACCCCCTCCTCGGCGGCATGCAGGTCGGGCCGGTCGCGCAGCGCCATCAACTGCAAGTCCTGCTGGTTGAGGTTCAGGGGTGTGTAGGCGAGCTTGCCGATGATGTCGTAGTTGGCGGGCACGGAGTTGTAACCCATCAGGCCGCGCAAGCCGTCGAGCGCCTGCACCCAGGCCAGCTGCGCGCCCGAAACGTCGGTCTGGAACTGCAGGGTCTGGAGCTTGATCTTGAGCAGGTCGCCTTCGCTGATGGCGCCGCTCTGGTAACGCTGCTGGCTCAACTTCAACGTCTGCTGGAAGCTGTCCAGGTTCTGGCGGGCGAAGGCGAGGTTGGACTTGGCCAGCAGCGCGGCAAGGAACTGCTGCGCCACGTTGAAGGTCAAGGCGCGCTCGTCGTCCTTCACCTGCGAGCGCGTGACGGCGGTCTGGTCGCGCGCCGCGCGCATACGCGCCTGGCGCTTGTGCCCGCGCTCGAAGGTGTAGGCCACCGCCGCATCGAATTCGGTGATGTTGTTCAGGTAGTTGGAATTGAGCTGGCTGGGGCTGAAGAAGGGCAGGAACAGCGCATCCCAGGTGAACACCGGGTTGGGGCGCAGGGAGGCGGTAATTTCGCCCGCCTGGTCCTGCAGGATTTGCGTCTCCGCCGCCTTCAGCGAGTGGTTGTGCTTCAGCGCCAGTTGAATGGCCTGTTGGAGATCAATACGTACCGCTGGGGCGGGGTCGGGCGGCGGCGAACTCGCCGGCGTCTGCGCCCGCAGCGCTGCGGTGGCCAGCAGCAGCCCGGCCAGGCCCACGGCCCATTGTTTGCTCATATGCATGCTCATCATTACTGTCCTGGCGACGATTGACGATGGACGAGGAGCGTGGCGAAAACCGAAACGGCAGGTGGTTTTCAAGCCCACCAATCGTCAATCGACGACCTTCAAACGTTCAGTTTTCAATGAAGCTTGGGTGCAAAACAGGCGAGCTTAGACCGCGGGAGGAGCGCGTCCATAGGCAATCAGGGGATGATAGACGGAGTGGACGTCACGAAGTTCAACCGGGCGCCAGGGAGCCGTGGTGATCGGCCTCGGGGCAAGCGCCGCCAGACCCGGCCGGACGGCATTCTGACGCACAATCTGGCAAACCACGCAAGGCGCTTCGGACGGATGCACGGGCAGGCCTCGCCGGCTGCCGTTGTCCACGGCGGTCGGGGCGGGCAACGGCGGGTAGCTGTGCTCGTACCAGTGCAGTCCCGCAAGCCACAACAACTGCGCCTGAGACAAGAACAGGCACGCCAAAACGATCGTGCGGAAAGCCCTTTGAAACATATCGTCCCGAGAAGTGTTTTATTCTACCAGAGCCCGGGGGGCGGAAACCAGCCCTAATGTCCCTGCAACAATCGTGATCTCTTAGACAGATGAGCGATATCGCCGCCGGGTTGCCGGAAGAAACATCGCCTCTCGACGGCATGGCGCCTTGCCGCCGCGGGCCGGCCTTGCTTCTTCAGCCGCTGCGTCCGGCGTGTAAACGGCGGGCTACTTGCCGGCCGCCAGGCGGCGGGAAAGTTCCTTGACGCGCTGCGCGAGGGCCGGCAGCGTGGCGAAGCTGGCGTAGATCTTCTTGAACTCGTCGAAAGGACGGGCGGGGGTGCCCCAGACGGTGGAGCCGGCGCGCACGGTCTTGCCGGGCAACACGCCGGCCTGCCCGCCCACCACCACACGTTCCTCCAGGCGGGCGCGCTCGCCCAAACCCACCTGCCCCGCCATCACCACGTAGTCGCCGATCTCGGCGCTGCCCGAGATGCCGGTCTGCGCGGCGATCACCGTGTGGCATCCGATGCGCACGTTGTGGGCGATCTGGACGAGGTTGTCGATCTTGCTTCCCGCGCCGATGATGGTAGTGCCCAGCGAACCGCGGTCGACGGTCGAGTTGCTGCCGATCTCCACGTCGTCGCCGATCTCGACGCCGCCCAACTGCGGAAACTTGAGGTGGCGGCCTTCCGAGAAAACGTAGCCGAAACCGTCCGAGCCGATGACCACCCCGGCGTGAAGGATGACGCGGTCCCCCAATCGCGCGCCGGCGTAAAGGGTGACGCGCGGGTGGAGGATGCACTGCGCGCCCACGCGCGCGTTGCGGCCCAGAAAAACTCCCGCGCCCAGCTGCGTGCCGGCGCCTACCTGCGCGCCACTCTCGACGACCACGTACGGCCCGACCGAGACGTCGGCGGCAACTTCCGCCAGCGGGTGGATGACCGCGGTGGGGTGGATGCCGGGGCGCACGGGCGCCGGCGGGCGGAGGAGTTCGGCGGCGCGAATGAACGCCGCCTTGGGACGGCGCACGGCGATCCAGGTGCAGCCCTCGAGTGCCGCGCCTTCCGCCGCCAGCATGCACCCTGCGCGCGACGCACGGGCGCGCTCGAGCCCCCGCTCGCCTTCCGCAAAGGCCAGCTCGTCCGGGCCGGCGCTTTCCAGCGCCGCCACCTCGCGAATCTCCCGGCCAGTTTCCCCGGACGGTTTCCCTCCCAGCAAACGTGCGATTTCAGAAACTTTCATAGCTCTGCTCCGCTTCCTCCCGGCTCGTCGGGCCGGAAATCGAGAGTTTCCGTTGATGTGAGGTTAAGTATACAGCGGCGGCTCGCCGGGGGGGCGGGTCTTCCAGCGCCGGTGGACCCACAGCCAGTGGTCGGGGTAACGGCGCACGTACTCCTCGATGCGGCGCGTAAAGTGGGCGGTGTTGGCGAGAATTTCTTCCTCCGGGTCCTCGCGACGGATCCACTCCAGCGGCTCGAAGCGCAGGCGGTATTTGCCAGCCTGCGCATCCCAGATCACCAGGCCCAGGACAATGGGCACGCCGGTCTTCTGCGCCAGGCGGGCGGGGCCGGGGGTGGTGCAGGCGGCGCGGCCGAGGAAATCCACAAACACTCCTTCGGCGGGCTGCATGTTCTGATCGATGAGAATGCCCACATCCTCGCCCTGCTTGAGGGCGCGCAGGGCCTGGAAGGCGAAGTCGCGCTTCTCGATGGGCGCCCCGCCGCTGCGGCAGCGGTAGGCGTTGATCAGGGCGTCGATGAGGGGGTTGTCGAGCTCGCGCACGACGAAGCGAAGGGGATAACCGAACAGGCCGTGCGCAAACGAGCTGAGCTCCCAACAACCGAAGTGCGCGGTGAGGAAGAGGACGCCTTTGCCTTGCCGGCGGGCCTCCGCGTAGTTCTCGAAACCGTCGTAAACGATCAGGCGCTCGATGTTGGCGCGGTCCCAATGCGGAAAGTGGGCGAAATCGGCGAGCATGCGCCCCAGGCCCTGGAAAAGCCCGAAGAGCACGCGGCGGCGGCGGCGCGCCGGCCAGTCAGGAAAAGCCAGGCGCAGGTTGTAAAGCCCCACGCCGCGCAGGCGCGGCCAGAGCCAGTAGCAGAGCGCCCCCAGAACCGCGCACAGCGCGCGGCTCAAGCGGTGGGGCAGGAACCCCAATCCCTTGAGCACCGCCAGCGCCGCCCAGTATTCCAACCGGTGGCGCCGCGAGGGACTTCCCGCCGGGGCGCGCGAAGCCCCGGGGCGGGACGCGGGTTTATGGGTGGGCGTCAATCATCCACTCCTTCCCTGCCGCCCTCCGGCCGGCGGGCGGCCCGGCGGAAAGCGCGGTGACGGCGCTCAATCGGCATGCAGGGGCAGGTTTTTCAGGAAGAAGGTGAGCACCTGGGTCTCGTACTCTTTTTTCTCATTTCCGGAGGAGAAAGCCAGCGTCGACCGGTCCATCACCAGCAGGCGTTTCGGTTCCGGCGCCTGACCATAGAGTTTTTCGGTTTCGGCGGCCAGGGAGGGAATGTCCCTCCCGGACAGGAAGAACTTGGGCACGCCCTGGAGCTTGGCGAGACCGGCGCGGATGTCGGGAGGCTTGGCCCCCAGATGCACGAGGCGGAATTCCGCGTTCATGACCACCCGAAAGGCGGGCGTGGAACCGATGAGCTGCTGGATTTGCGAATCGAACATCTGCAGGGGCCGCGCGTAGATGGTGTCGGCGACGACGGCGCGCACCTCAGGGGTCTGCTCGGCGACGGCGAGGGCCGCGTACCCGCCGGTGGTACGGCCGAAAAGGCCCACGCGCACCGGGTTGATGCCCGGCCGTTTCATCACCGTGCGTATGGCCTGCTTCAGAATCTCGATGTTGCGCGGCCCGAAGTCGTTCAGGTGATGGGCGCCCCGGGCGCCCTGGAAATTGAAGACGTAGACGTTGAAATGGTTCTCCTGCAGCACCGTGGCCAGGGAAAGCAGTTCCGAGCGGTTGGAGTCGTAGCCGTGACAGAGCACCACCACCGGCGCGCCGCGCAGCCCGCGCAGCAGCCACCCCTCGTGCTCCACGCCCTGGCCGTCCCGAAAATTGAGGTTTTCGTAATTGGTGAGCAGGAAGTTGGACGGGGTGACGTTCTCAACGTCGTTATATTCAGCCAAGATACGGTAGGTAAAGAACCCTCCCGCCCCCACCAGCACCAGCACGCACACCACCGCCAGGACCAAGACTACGGCCAGCGTCTTAACGATTGCTTTAGTCGGAAGTCGTGACGGTCCCACCCCGGGCGCGGATCGCCTGCGTGCCATAACGAGTGCCTTTTATCTGCTCCAGACCATCGAAACTAGTTCAAAAATCAACGGCTAAAACACCGAATGTTATCACAACCGATTTTGCCCTCAGCAAAAACTTTCACCCCCTTGCCGCCCGTCGCCCAGGCCGGTTCTGACGCCTCCCCCCCCGCCGGATGCGCTATACTCAGCGGGAGGCCGGGGTATTCCGGGCCGAGGTGCAGGAGACGGTGAGCGCGGAAATCATCGACATTCGCCGCTTCGGAGCGCGGGAGTTCACGCCCCTGCTCGAATCCGAGTCGCGCGTCTGGGACGGCAGCTTCCACTGGGACTACCGCACCTCCGCCGAGTTGATCACCACCTGCTTGGATGAACGCCGCCTTTCCGGCTACGCCCTGGTGGACGGAGGCCGCATCCGCGGCTACAGCTTCTTCTTCTACGAAGGCGCCAAGGGACTTATCGGCAACTTGTTCGTGCATCCGGAGGGGGAGAAAGACGGAGCGGTTCGTCTGCTGCTCAACCACGTGCTGGAGACCATGCTCGCCACCCCCGGGCTGCGCCGCGTGGAAACCCAGCTGCCCCACTACACCCTTCAGGACCTCTTGCCGCATTTCGGCCCGCGCGGGTTTCGCGGCTACCAACGGCGCTTCATGGCCGCGCCGCTCCAGGTCGATTCTCCCCCCGCCCGCCTCCCGTCAGATTTCCTCATGGTCCCCTGGGAAAGCGGCCACGACCGCGAAGCCGCCCAACTTCTCTATCACTCCTATCGCGGGCACGTGGACGCGGAGATCAACGACCAGTACTCGAGCGCCGAGGGCGCCGCGCGGCTGGTGGAAACCATCCTCCACCATCGCGGGTGCGGCGAGCACGTGCCGCGGGCCTCGCAGGTGGCCGTCCACCGGCCCACAGGTAAACTCGCCGCCCTGCTCGCCCTCACCGCCGTGCGCTCCTCGACCGCGCACATTCCCCAGGTGGCGGTGGCAAGCGAATTCCAGGGCCGGGGATTGGGAAGCGCCATGATGCAGCAGGCGTTCCAAGCCCTGGCGCGGCTCGGCTACCGCGAAGTCTCTCTGACCGTCACCGACGCCAACGCCGGCGCCGTGCGCCTTTACGAGCGACTGGGCTTCCGCACCCTGCATCCCTTTGGAGCGTTCATCTGGGAGCCGGCGGCTTGAGCGCCCGCCGGGCGCTCACTTGCCGCGCGCCTTCAGCAAGTCCTTCAGCTCATCCATGAACTCGCGCACGTCCTTGAAGTCCAGGTAGACGGAAGCGAAGCGCACGTAAGCCACCTTATCGAGCTTCTTCAGCCGGCTCATCA
>JBJKQV010000191.1:0-10906 GCA_046704985.1 Terriglobia bacterium | reverse complement strand
CGGATTCTTCCAGGCCGTGGATGGTGGCGATGTTGGGATGATTGAGCGAGGCGAGCACCTGCGCTTCGCGCTCGAAGCGCGCCATGCGCTGGGCGTCGTTGGCAAAGCTTTCGGGCAGGACCTTCAGGGCCACGTCGCGGATCAGCTTGCTGTCGCGGGCGCGATACACCTCGCCCATCCCGCCCGCGCCCAGAGGCGAGACGATTTCGTAGGGTCCGAGTTTGTCCCCAGGTTTCAATCTACGGCCCCTCGCGAGGCTCGGGATTTCGCCTGCGGGCTCCCGTCCGCCACCGCGCACTCACGCCCGCAGAATGGCTCAACCTCGCCCATACCACCCGTGTTCAGCAGAGAAACGATTTCGTACGGCCCAAGCTTTGTTCTTACTGACAGCCCCGTGAATTACCACGATTGTAGCTTTCCCGCTCGTCTTCCGCAATGGGCCAGGGTCGTTGGGCCGCCCAACGGCGGGGACGCCGGGCCGGCAAGGAAAGGCTTTCGGATGCGCGCGGTTTGATTTATGCTGTGCTCCCTCGAAATTTCCCAGGGGAGGTCCGTCATGGAATCGAACCGTCGTCTTCTGCTGGTCCTTCTGGCCGGCATCATGAGCCTTTCGCTGGCGCTGCCCGCCTCCGCCCAGCAATTGCCCGAAAACCTCTATCAAGGCATGCGCTGGCGGATGATCGGCCCGTTCCGCGGCGGGCGCACGCGCGCCGTGGCGGGGGTGCCCCAAAAGCCCAACGTCCTTTATTTCGGGCAAGTGGACGGCGGGGTGTGGAAAACCACCGACTTCGGCCGCACCTGGCACCCCATTTTCGACGCCGAGCCCACGCAATCCATCGGCGCCATCGCCGTGGCCTACTCCGACCCCAACATTATTTATGTGGCCAGCGGCGAGGGCTTGCAGCGCCCCGACCTTTCGGTCGGTGACGGCGTCTACAAGTCCACGGACGGCGGCAAGACCTGGACGCACCTGCCCGGGCTGCGGGACAGCCAGCAGATTCCCGCCCTGGCCGTGGACCCGCACGATCCCAACCGCGTTTTTGCCGCGGTGCTCGGCCATCCTTACGGCCCCAACGCCCAGCGCGGCATCTACCGCTCCACCGACGGCGGCCAGACCTGGCAGAAAGTGCTTTCCAAGAACCCCGACACGGGCGGCGACGACGTAGTGATGGATCCCTCCAACCCGCAGACCGTCTACGCGACGCTCTGGGAAGGGCGCCAGGGACCGTGGGAATACGGCAACTCCTACGGCGGCGCCGAGGGCGGCATCTTCAAGTCTACCGACGGCGGCAACACCTGGCGGCAACTGACCAACGGCCTGCCCGCGCACCTGACGCAGGCCTACGTGGCCATCGCGCGCAGCGAGCCCAGCCGGCTCTACGCCAGCATCGCCACCGCGCAGACCAGCGGCTACGAGTCGGACAAGAACATGGGCTTCTACCGCTCCGACGACGCGGGCGCCAGCTGGTACCGCGCCACCAACGACCCGCGCCCCGCCATGCGCATCGGCGGCGGCGACCTGCCCGTGCCCGCCGTGGATCCCAAGGATCCCGACATCGTCTACAGCACCAGCATCGTCACCGTGCGCTCCACCGACGGCGGCAAAACCTGGACCAGCATCCGCGGCGCGCCGGGCGGCGACGATTACCAGAACATCTGGATCAATCCCCTGCACCCGCACATCATTCTGCTGGTCAGCGACCAGGGCGCCATCGTCACCGTGAACGGCGGCAAAACCTGGAGCTCCTGGTACAACCAGCCCACCGCGCAGCTCTACCACGTGCAGGCCACCAACGGGTTCCCTTACAAGGTGTGCAGCGGCCAGCAGGAAAGCGGCTCGGTCTGCATCTCCAGCCGCGGCAACGACGGCGCCATCACCTTCCGCGACTGGCATCCCGTGGCCGCCATCGAATACGGGTATGTCGCCCCCGACCCGCTCCACGCCGACATCTTCTACGGCGCGGGCAGGAATCAGGTCAGCAAATACAACTGGACCACCGGGCAGGTGCAGGACGTTACGCCCATTCCCGTGCTGGGCACCAAGTACCGCGTGGATCGCACGCAACCCATCATCTTCTCGCCCGTCGACCCTCACGTGCTCTACTACGCCGCCAACATGCTCTTCAAGACCTCGGACGGCGGCGCCACCTGGCAGAGGATTTCTCCCGACCTGGCGCGCCAGCATCCGGGCATTCCCTCGAGCCTCGGCCACCTGGCCGACAAGGACCCTCGCGCCGCCAAGCAGCGCGGGGTGATCTACGCCCTGGGGCCGTCGTTCCACAGCCTGAACACCATCTGGGCGGGCACCGACGACGGCTACATCTGGGTGACCCACGACGGCGGGAAGAACTGGAAGAACGTCACCCCGCCCGAGATGACGCCCTGGAGCAAGGTGACACAGATTACCGCCTCGCACTTTGACGATCTGACCGCCTACGCTTCCGTCAGCCGCTTCCGCGTGGACGACCTGAAACCGTACATTTACCGCACGCACGACGGCGGCAAAACCTGGCAGCTCATCACCCAGGGGCTCGACCCCGCGTCGCCCGTCAACACCGTGCGCGAGGACCCGGTACGCAAAGGGCTGCTCTACGCCGGCTCCGAAACCGCCGTCTCGGTCTCCTTCGACGACGGCAATCGGTGGAAGCCGCTGCAATTGAACCTGCCTCACACCTCCATGCGCGACCTGTGGATTCACTCGAACGATTTGATCGTCGCCACGCACGGCCGCGCGTTCTGGATCCTCGACGACCTCTCGCCGCTGCGCCAGGCTTCGGAAAGCGTCGCGCAGTCGGCGGCGTATCTTTTCAAGCCCGCCGCGGCTTACCGCGTTCGCCGCGACACCAACAGCGACACCCCGCTTCCTCCCGGCGAGCCGGCGGGAAAGAATCCTCCCGACGGAGCGATTGTGGATTACTACCTCGGGCACGCCGCGAGCGGCCCCGTCAAGCTCGAGATTCTCGATGCGCAGGGCAAGGTGGTGCGCAGCTACGCCTCCACCGACCAGGCGCCGCGCGACAAGGAAGAGCTCGGCAAGCAGCTCATCCCCATTTACTGGGTGCGCCCCTTCCACGCGCTATCGACCGAGCCCGGCATGCACCGCTGGGTGTGGGACCTGCTCTACACCGCGCCCAAGACCGCCGAGCGCGCTTATCCCATCTCGGCGATTCCGCACGATACGCCGCTTCATCCCGTCGGGCCGCGCGCGCTGCCCGGCCGATACACCGCGCGCCTTATCGCCGACGGCCACACCTATTCCGAGCCCTTCACCGTCAAGATGGACCCGCGCGTCAAGACCTCGGCCGCCGGCCTGGCCAAGCAGTTCCACGCCGAAGTGCGCCTGACCGACATGATGACGCGCGGAAGCGAGGCCACGCAGAAAGCCAAGTCGGCGCTCGACCAGATTCACAACCTCCCCGCGCAAAACGGCGCGCTGGGCAAGGCCATCGAGGACGTGAAAACCAAGGTCGAGGCGCTGATGGGAAGTTCCGAAGAAGAAGAAGCGGGGCCGCCGAAAGTGACCCTGGGAGCGGTGACCGGCCAGGCGGGCGAGCTTTACGGCTCGGTGGACGGCGCCGACGTGGCGCCTACGGCCGCGCAGGCCGCGGCGCTGGAGGAAATCGCCGGCCACTTCGCGGGCCTCATGAAGCGCTGGAGCGCCGTCGAAACCACCGAGCTTCCCGCGCTCAACCGCCAACTGCACGCCGCCGGACTGCCGGAAATCGAACTGGCGTCCAAGCCCTAGCGGTCAGGGCGGGCAGGCCGTGCCGAAAGCGGCTTCCATATCTAAGGCCCTCTCCTCGTCAACCGACGGGGGGAGGGGCAACCGCGAAGCGGTGGGTGAGGGGCCTCACCGCACGCTCAAGAGCGCGCCTTCACAGTTCTGTATTGGATTCTTGAATAAACTTCCAGAGGATTGGTGCCGAAGAGAGGACTCGGCTGGCTCGAAATCAGTAAATTGCTGACCTATCGGAGAATTCTCCCACCACGCTCATTTTAGGATGCTTAGCCACTTTCTATTAAGTCTCGCCAGTCCAGCCGAGTCTCATTGGTGCCCCAAAAACATAGACACCAAATAGACACCAAGCCTCGCCTGTCTTAGCTTCTTATAAGTTCTCCAGCAATTCGGACGAGGGCGGCGAAGATTGCGTGCAGACCTGTTGGTCGAGACAGGCCGCGCGACTCGTTCCTGAAGTAAAGGTCGGCGTCGTCCAAGACGCAAACGAGCTTCCCCGCTAGGGAAAGCTCACTGCGAGTAGAACAAACTAATCCCTTCCCCCCAAAAACGCACTTCGCGCCCAGAAAGTTGTGGGACCGTCCGCTAGTTGCAAGAGCCACCCTTGTTGTCCCGCCTCCTGAGTTCCGCTCAGAACCGTGTCTACTCTATTCAGGAGACGGTGGAGGATCAAACACTCGACCTAGGATGATGACACATTCCCAGTCTATTGATTCTATGCAACATAAACAAGTTAACTCGGCAGATTCCGGCAAAATTCGGCAAAATCTGTAAGCAGGACCCAATCAAGATTTCAAGGTAGAGCCGGAGATTGACGGCAATCATTATAAAGGCAAAGGTGCGGTTACTCCCTGCCTGAAGGCTTTTATCTTCAAGCGAAAACCGGGCTGAGCGATTGGGTCACTGTGATCACACCTCAACTGTAGGAAGATTTTCAAGGCGAGCTACCTAGATCGATGTGGCTGGTCTGCCTATCAGCCTCGGCAATGACCCGCAAAAGAGCCTGCCAAGCGCCTTCGGGGTCGAGGCGGGAACTCGCGTAGTCTTGCGACAGGAGCTCCTCATCCAAGAAACAGTGATATTTTTCACGCAGTTTATTTTTCACGAGGCCGGCAAGCCCGATAGGATCCGCCGGCCCCTCCCCAGCCAATGTCCGCATGAGCGGAATTAAAGCTTGTTTGCTGGTCTTGTTGATGACGACGGCCATGCCGTGGCGCTCGACCTCAAGTTGGAGACTTTGAAGTTGGAGCAGAAGGGTGTCGATCACGCGGTCCCCGGCCCAGGAGAAGAGCGCCACTCTGTCTCCGTACTCGACCAGTGGCGATCGGTCGAGGCGGTAATCCGCGTAGGCCTCGCGGGCTTCACCGAGGAGAGCTTGGGCGGTGGTGTCCAGAAAAACAGGGACCTCCGTGGACTCGTAAACAGTTTTCATTTCCTGGCGAACGCGCTCATGGACCTCGCCTCCCTCTCCCGAGAAGCGCGGCGGAGCACCGGCGGGGGCGGGTTTAAGTTCCACGACGCAGCGTTTCGCATCGACACGCAATACGGCCCATCGCCGACCGGCGAAGATCAGATACCCACCCTCGGAAAGCGGGTGAGTAATTGGCAAAGTTCCAAGTTCCTGGCCCTCAGAAACCAAGCGATATTCTTTTGGAACGACGAAGACGGTATAGAAGCTGTAATGGTTTACAATGGTTTCCCCTTTTGCCCCCAAGAGAATCGTACCGTCCGAGGATTGGACGATAAGGTTATGTTTTCCCATGTCGCGCAGTAGTCTAACAAAATTGTTCTCACTTACCGCGCGAAACGCGCCCTCCCTGCACAAGGCTCGCCAGGCCTCGTTGGCCTTACAGCCACCGTACTGCGCGATCAAAGATAACACCTGTTGCACGAGCGTGGACAAGTGCAAGGCGCCAGGCGTAGGAGGTTCGCACCACTTGTCGAGCAGTAATCGGACCATCGCCACTGTCTGCACCAACTTCTCGCGCAAGTAATCCTGCGGTGCGCTGTCTGGTCGGGGGTCTGCTTCCTGGATGTAGATGCGAAGCACGGCTGGTTCCCCACGCCGACCGGATCGGCCCAGACGCTGACGAAGCGAAGAAACCATTGGCGGAACTCCAATCTGTGCAATTGTTGCGACATTGCCAATGTCGATTCCTAGCTCGAGAGTTGTCGTACAAACCACCGTTGTAGGAAGACTGTGATCCTTGAGCGCCGCCTCGGCATCCTCCCGAAGATCCCTGGATAGGTTGCCGTGATGGGGCCAAAACTCGTTTGGTAGGTGAGCCTGTTCACCGAGGCGCCTAAGATGGTCCGCGTAAAGTTCCACATTTTGCCGACTATTTGCAAAGATGAGGTTGTCCCGCCCACGCAGAACCTTGAAGAGATGCGCCGCAATCATTGAAATGCCCGACCCGTCACCTTGGCCTTCAGGCGCGGCTTTTTCCTTCTTGCTGAGCTCTGGAGGCTTAGCCCGGTAGCCCCTGAGTTGCAGACGTAGCTCTTGGCCGGACTCTGTGGAAACAAGTGTCTGGCAGGGTAAAGCGCTGTCCGGCCGCAGAAACTCCGCCGCCAGCTCCATGTCTCCGAGCGTCGCACTGAGTGCGACGCGGGGAATGCGCCGGCGGGCCACAAGTTCCAGGCGGCTGAGAAGTGATTGCAGTTGCTGTCCTCGTTCCGTCCCAATGAAAGTGTGAAGCTCGTCCACAACAACGAAGTCGAGTTTTCCAAACAAACCCGCAATCGCCGTTCCTCGAAGCACAAAGAGTGCTTCCAGGGACTCAGGTGTGATGAGTAGTATTCCGGCAGGGTTTGAAAGGACTTCGCGTTTATGACCCGATGAAACGTCGCCGTGCCAGCGGTGTACAGGGATGTCGAGGTGCTCGCACAGCTCTCCCAGACGGCTGAATTGGTCGTTGATCAGCGCCTTGAGCGGACTGATATAGAGAGCACGAACACTTCCTAGCGGGCTCTCGACGATTTTCGAACAAATAGGCAAGAAGGCCGCCTCCGTCTTTCCGGCAGCCGTCGCAGCGGCAAGGATGATGTCGCGGCCCCCTTCGAGGATCGGCGTGATGGCCTCTTCCTGGATGTCGCGGAGTGCGGTCCAGCCCCGCTGCCAGACCCATCGCTGCACCTTTTCGTGGAGGCGTCCGAACGCTACTGAAGTCTGCCTGCTGGCGTCTTCATCAAAGCTTGAAGGACGCAAGGTTGTCATCACCAGTTCCCACAGCCGGCTCCGCGGCTTCCAGTCCTGTTACTTCTTCCTCTGCCATGAGCGGTAGTAGGTCAGGATTCGTGTCAGGCAGTACTTCCACCTGGTCAAGGGGCTGCTTCCATGACGTTCCCGGATTCTGTTCCAAGACAGCGAGGAGGCTAACAAACTCTTTAATCGTGTTTCGCGGTGTTCTGAAGTATGCATCTCCGATCTTCTGCGAACAGTGCTGCATGAAAGCCTTGAGCCCTTCGTCCGGAATCAAATAGCGGTCCACCGCCCCTCCCGCATAGACGTGCCGCAATTTCCCGAGGAGAACAAAAAAATCTTCGGGAGTCAGGTTTGCCAGCCGCAGCACGGGTCCGGACAGGTCCACCAAGCCATCTTTGACAAACCGGTTCTCCGCCAACCGCGATTGAAGCGCCGAGTAACTGTAAAGCCCTCGCCGCGTGTCCATAAGGAACTCTGGCGTACCGCCCAGCAGGAAACCCAGCCCTTCGGCCGAACCCTGGAGGCAGTCATTCAGAACCCGCAGAATCTGCTCGTAGTTGGTGTTCCGCGCCTTGGCATTCGCCAGCTTGTACAAGTTCACGAGCTCGTCCAGGCAGACCAAGGTGCCCGTGAACCCTGTCAAGCGGACAAAGCGCGCCAACAATTTCAATTGGTCATAGACATTCGCGTCGTCCACAATCGTTCGAACACCCAAGGCTGCTCTGGCGTCGGTTCTAGTGCTGAATTCGCCGCGCAACCACCGTATGGCATTTGATTTCAAGATCTCGTTGCCGGTGTCATATCCCCTCCAGTAGGCGGCAATCACGTCCGCGAAGTCGTAACCGTTCACCATTTCGGAGAGTGATCCCAGCCGTTCATGGATGACAACCGCAGGTTTTGCGCCGCGAGTTCGCGCCTCTTCGATGGCCGAGGTCACAAATCGCTCTACCACACTGGCGAGCGCCCCGCCCTCAGGCTTGGCACGTGTCGACATGTTATGGAGAAGTTCTTGATAGAGAGTCCTCGCTTGGCCGCCCGTCGAAAACAGGCGGCGATCGGGCGTGAGGTCAGCGTGCAGGGTCACTAGGCGTTTTTGGAGCGCGATTGAGCGGATGAGATAGAGGAAGAATGTCTTACCCGAGCCGAATTCGCCGATGATAAAGCGGATCCCAGAGCCGCCGTCTGCGATTCGCTCGAGGTCGGTGATGAGCGCCTGCACTTCGCTTGCGCGCCCAACCTGGATGTGCTGCTGGCCAATTCGCGGTACAACTCCGGCCCGCAGAGATTGGATGATTGCGTCCCGCTCGCGCTTCCTGATCATGGGAACGCTCATACAAGGAGCTCCTTGGCTGTTTCGGTATTAATCTCCATAGGGTCGTCACCCTCGATTACTGGCGCTCCCGCGATTTCGATGGCTGCCTCATTGAGAGTGTCAATCGCGCCGTCGGGAAGCAAATTATACTCCGCAGCGACTCTCTCAAAATCACTTCGCTGCCATTCCGATTGCTTCAGCAGATTGGATAACAGGGCACCGTACGTTGGTGGGAGCTTGCCGGGAATAGAAGAGGGATTCGCGGCTGGCATTTCCTTCCTTGGCTCTTCATCGGAAAAGATGTCGTTGAGTATCGCCGATATCCGTGCTGATTCTGTAAACTTCCTTTTCACCGCAACCATGTCTAACCGCACAGCCCCGGGAATTACCGCGCCGGTAGTGGATAGCCCGTGCGATTGAAGGTGAGAACCGGCATGAGCCGCGCTCGTCTCGTCCGCGCCAATGCCCGCTCGTGACGCCATAGCGTGGAGATGCGTATAAACATCATCAGCAGTAAGTCCAAGCATAGGATAGATTTTGCGAAGCGTCTGGATCTCCTCAGGCATGATCACCCCGTCGGCGCAGGCAACGCCGGCGACGAAATGTGCCATGTCCTGCCGCGTCCGCTCGTCAAGAGCCTGCAACCGCTTCCTCAGCGAGGTGAAAGCGGGCTTCGCGCGCATAAGCCAAGTAAGATGAATTGAAAGCCTGAGGCGCTCCGCCTCGCTCAATTCCGGTGACTGACGCAGATGATTGTGCAGCTGTTCTTGCTCCGCGATTGAAATGGTTCCGTCAGCTCTGGCGACGGCCACCGCCAAGTCGAGCAACATAGTTGTGGCCACGTAAGCCGGAGAGGCAATCTCCGGTGCGTCGGGGGGAAGCCTGAACAGGACTGCAATTCCTCCAGGCGCCAAAGGCGCGCCTCCGAATCGGACGTCAGGTTCGATCCCGTATTTACCCTTCTGGAGTAGTTGTGCCAGTAGAACTGCTTCCGACTTGGCCAGCTTGCCGGAGCCAAGCGAGGCGCAGTGGTGCAGAACACTGTCGGTCGGGCAAACAGCACGACCCTGAGGGCCGAGGGTCATTTCGATAAAGTTCCACAGCTCGCGTGCCTCCTGACTGTCACCACCCTTTACGATTTCAGCCGGGAGCAAGGCCACTGCAGCGATTGTTTTCGGCGCGGACGGATTACGCCCTATCCAGCGGCTGTATGCGTCCAGGTCAGCTTCGCACCGTTTGCCGAGTTCACGGATTTTCGACAGCGCTGAAGTCTGAGCTGTTATATCCGGCACGTTTACGCTGACCTCTACCTGTCCTGTGAAGGAAGCGCTGGCTGGCCGGAATGTGAACTTGAGCTTGGGACCATCCGCTGTCAGGATAAGGCCCTCACCGAAGGCTTTCTTGTAGCGGGCAGCAAAGAGTCTTTGAAATTCCTCAGAGCATCGCCGGGCAGAGGTTCTAAGCCAGGTTTCGGGGTGTGTTAGGAACCAGCTTAGGGCCCACTCCGCTGGCAACGGCCTTCGTTCCATAATAATGCGGCCTATTGCCAAACGGACGGAAAGCGGAAGCTCGTAGCCCTGGTGCTCAGTGGGTGGTTGAGGTTCTTGGTAGTCGCTCCGGAGCAATCTCAGCACATCAAGGAATTTAGACGCGTAGCCCAGGAAACTTCCACTGGTTGGCCCGTACACGTGCAAAAGCTCCTCGACCTCGCGAGCGATTGCTGGAAGGTCCTGCTTCGCTTGCGACAAACGCTGGGAATCGGCAAGGGCGCGCCGTTCGAGGCCGTAAAAGAACAGAAAGACATAGCCTATCTGAGCTGAAGGGTCTCTTCGGCCACCGGCAAGCCATTCTAGATACGCCGCTCGGCATGCAGGGTGAAGTGAGTCATAGGACGGCCAATAATTCATGCCCGCACCGGCGCGGTCCGGATTGCCACTGCTGATAGGCAGCGATGGATCGAGCAATGCCGGCTCGGCACCGTAGCCCGCTACCCTACTCAAGCCCTTCCCGACATAAGTCATGCCGCCGGGAATCCTGTAGCCCGCAATAGTCACTTCGCGACCTGCCGGCACCCAGTAATCTTTGACAACCACGGGCTCTGGAAGCGAAGGAAGCCTCGCGGGAGTGGGCGGGGGGACTGCCACAGCTCGTAAAGGTGGGGAAGCGATAGGAGGAAGAGTCCTTGCGGGGCGGCTCTGGTTTCGGACTACCAACCAAATGACAAATACAATCAATGCGAGCGCTATAAAGACTTCCATGGCTCTGAACGCTAATGGCGAAATTCTCGGACGCCAAGGGACAAGAAAACTTTAGGCATTCATACCCTAGGTCTTGACATCAATTCCGAACTAATGAATAAGTAAATACCACAACTTATCCTGAGAGGCCAACAATTTCTCCGGTCTATCGGACGTTCGGCCGCGGGTTACGCTGGAGGCGCCCTGCTTTTGGGAGAACTGGCAATACAGGTAATGCCCAGGGCCACTGCGTCAAACATGTTGAGCTGGTGCCGACGCTTCCAATTCCGGTCAGGCGGAAGGAAAGCCGTGAGCTTGGGAAACTGGCGGGCCACGGCGCGGGCGACATCCTCTTTCCTCGCCCATCCGAAGCCAGTCACGACCTTTTTCACAGTATTGGGGGCGAAGCCCTGGAC
>JBJKQV010000190.1:0-16928 GCA_046704985.1 Terriglobia bacterium | reverse complement strand
ACTCCGCGACAAGATTCCCGTGACCTACTGGACTTATCAAATTGCGGCCCTGGCCATCTCGGGAATTCCTCCTCTCGCGGGTTTTGTGAGCAAGGACGAAATTCTCTGGCAGTCTTACGCCGGCCCGCGCGGCTACGAACTGCTGTGGGTGGTGGGCTGGATCACGGCGGGCTTGACGGCGTTCTACATGTTCCGGCAGATTTACATGACCTTCCACGGCGCCTCGCGCGTGGAGCCCGAGGTCGAGCACCACATTCACGAATCGCCGCGCAGCATGCTGGGCGCCCTGGTGACGCTGGCGGGGCTGGCGGCGGTGGGCGGATTCATCGGCTGGCCGCACCTGCTGGGCGGCTCCGACCGCCTGGGGCATTTTCTCGACCCGGTCTTTGAGAATCCCGCGGCCGCGGCGGCGCACACCTATACGAGCGGGAGGGAATTCGGCTTGATGTTCCTCTCCGTGCTCATCGCCAGCTTGGGCATTTTTGTTGCCTACCGCATTTACGTGAAGCGGCCGGAAATCGCCACGCGCCTGGGCAAGGCGTTCGGCCCCATCCACCGCCTGCTGCTCAACAAGTATTACATGGACGAGCTGTACGACGCCCTGGTGGTGAACCGCGTGAAGAACGTCGGCAACCTGATGTCGGCTTTCGACATGGCGGTGGTGGACGGCGGGGTAAACGGCGTGGGGTGGTGGACGCGCACCACCGCCAACATCTCGCGCCTCTGGGATATTTACGTGATCGACGGGCTGGTGAACGTGGCGGGGTTCATCACCCGTGCCTTGAGCCTGCCGGCCTGCATCGTGCAGACCGGGATTTTTCAGACCTACGCCTGGCTGATTACCGTGGGGGTCCTGGTGTTTATGGCCTACTTCCTGATGCACTTTAGGTGATGCGATGGAATACTTTCACAATCACATTCTGACCATCGTGCTGTTCACGCCGCTGGCGGGGGTGGTCCCCCTGCTGTTTATCTCCGGCGAGAACAAGCGGGCCATCCGCTGGTGGGGCAACATCGCCATGTTTGCGGGCTTCCTGGTCTCCCTGCCGCTGGTTTTCTGGTTTGCCTCCGACCGCCCCGGCCAGCAGTTCAAGTTCGTCCAGCAGCTCAACTGGATTCCTTCCATCGGCGCGCAGTATCACCTGGGCATTGACGGCATCAGCTTCCTGCTCATCATGCTCACCACCGTGCTGGGCTTCCTGGCGGTGCTTTCTTCCTGGTCCTCGATCGAGGTGCGGGCCAAGGAATACTACGCCATGTTCCTGCTCCTGCAGGTCGGCATGTTGGGCGTCTTCATGTCGCTCGACGTCTTCCTCTTCTACGTTTTCTGGGAAGTGATGCTCGTGCCGATGTACTTCATTATCGGCGTGTGGGGCGGGCCGCGGAAGCTCTACGCCGCCATCAAGTTTTTCCTGTACACCCTGGCGGGCTCGGTGCTGATGCTGCTGGGCATCCTGACGCTCTATTTCCGCTACCACGCCGACACGGGCATCTACACCTTCAACCTCCTCGACCTCATGAAGCACGCGCACGCCTGGCCGGCGGGCATGCAGTGGTGGGTCTTCTGGGCGTTCATGGTGGCCTTCGCCATCAAGGTGCCCATGTTCCCCTTCCACACCTGGCTGCCTGACGCGCACGTCGAGGCGCCCACGGCGGGCTCCGTCATCCTGGCGGGCGTTTTGCTGAAAATGGGGACTTACGGATTCATCCGTTTCTCCCTCCCCCTGCTGCCGGAGGCCAGTTCCGATCCGACCACGGTCAAGATCATGGTCTGGCTTTCCATCATCGCCATCATTTACGGCGCGCTCGTTTCGATGATGCAGAAGGATATGAAAAAGCTGATCGCGTATTCGTCGGTCAGCCACCTGGGGTTCTGTACCCTGGGTATTTTTGCGCTCAATCCCCACGGGCTGTCGGGCAGCGTCATCCAGCAGATCAACCACGGCATCTCCACCGGCGCACTCTTCTTGATCGTCGGGCTGATTTACGAGCGCCGGCACACGCGCGAGATCAGGGAGCTGGGCGGACTGTCGAACGTCATGCCCGTTTACGCCACGCTCTTCATGGTCATCATGCTCTCATCCATAGGACTGCCGCTGCTGAACGGGTTTATCGGCGAATTCACCATCCTGCAAGGCGCTTTTGAGGCCAACTGGCACTGGGCGGCGTGGGCGGTGGCGGGCATCGTGCTGGGCGCGGCCTACATGTTGTGGCTTTACCAGCGCACCATGTTCGGCACCTGCGACAACCCCAAGAACCAGGTTTTGAAGGATCTCAACTTCCGCGAGATCATGACCCTGGTGCCGCTCATCATTCTGGCCTTCTGGATCGGCCTCTATCCCAAGCCTTTCTTCAACGTGCTCAAGCAGCCGGTGGCGGCCATCGTGCAGGAAGTGAACCCGCAGTATTACTCCCGGCACCCGCAGGCTAAGCCCGCGGCCTCCGCCGCGGCGCGCCCGGCGCCGCCTGCCACGGCCGCCACACTTCCGATGCGAGGAGACCGTCCGTAATGTGGAGCATGTTCTTCTCGCGCTCGGATTATTTCGCCCTCATGCCGGAAATCCTGGTGACGATTTTCGGCCTGGCGATCCTGGTGCTCGATTTCCTGCTTTTCCGCGACAAGCGCGACAAGTACTGGAACGCCATCTTCGCCCTGGGCGGCCTGGGCTTTGCCATCTTCCAGCTGGTCATTTACTGGCAGAAACTGGCCGACCCGGCGCGCCCGCCCTATTACGTGGGCATGCAGGGGCGCATCACTCTGGACACCTTCGCCGTGCTGCTGCAACTGATCATCCTGGTGGCTACGGCGCTGGTGGTCCTGATCTCGGTCAAGTACCTGGAGATCGAGGACGCGCACCTGGGCGAGTATTACGCCCTGCTGATGTTCGCCGCCGTGGGCATGATGATTCTCGTTTCGGGCACCGACCTGGTGGTGCTCTTCATCGCCCTGGAGCTGATGGCGCTGTGCGAATACGTGCTCACCGGCTTCCTGCGCGGCAACCGGCGCTCCAACGAAGCGGCGATGAAGTTCTTCCTGCTGGGAGCGTTTTCCTCCGGACTGCTGCTCTACGGCATGTCGCTCCTCTACGGCTTTGCCGGCTCGACCCGCCTGCTGTATATCACCGGAGCGCTGGAAGCGCGCCCGGTGAACGACCCTCTCTCCTGGCTGGCCATGGGGACGCTGCTGGCGGGGCTGTTCTTCAAGGTCGCCGCCGTGCCTTTCCACCAGTGGACGCCCGACGCCTACGAGGGCGCGCCCACGTCCATCACCGCCTTCATCTCCGTGGCGCCCAAAGTGGCTTCGTTCGCCATCCTGCTGCGCCTGCTGATGGGCGGCCTCCGCCCCCTGCACGCCGAGTGGGGCGCGCTCACCATCGGGGTGGCCGTCGCCACCATGATCCTGGGCAACCTTGCCGCCATCCGGCAGACGAACATCAAGCGCTTCTTCGGCTATTCCACCATCTCGCACGTCGGCTACCTGCTCCTCGGTGTGGTGGCGGCCTCGGACGGCGACCCCACGGGCATGACGGCCGTCGTGATTTATCTGCTCGTTTACGCCTTCATGAACCTGGGCGCCTTCGGCGTGATTATCCTCATGCGCCGGCAGGACCTGATCGGCGACGAGATTGACGACTTCTCAGGGCTGATGTCCCGCTCGCCCGGCTACGCGGTGCTGATGTTGATTTTCCTGCTTTCCCTGGCAGGCATTCCTCCCACCGCCGGCTTTATCGGGAAGTACTTTATCTTCCTCTCCCTCATCGAGACGCACCACTACGCGCTGGCGATTCTGGCCGTGGCGTTCGCGGTCGTGGCGCTTTACTATTACTTCCGGATTGTGGTAGCCATGTTCATGAAGAAGGCGCCGGAAGCCGTGCCCCTGGCGACCGGCGGCGCCCTGCAGGTGGCTCTGGGTGTGGCGCTCACCATGACGCTCGTGATCGGCGTCTACCCCGAACCCTTCATCCGCCTGGCTCGCGAGGCCGTACGGCCTTTCTTCCTCTATACACGCTCTGTCCCCGGCCCGCCCGGGGCGGGAAAGGGAATCGGCATCCGGAGGGAAGGTGATCCCGCGGTGGGCCAGAAACTCGGACGTGTGGGCCCAGGTGGCGTTCTACTCGAGCCTGGGCTTAATCCTGCCGGCGGGGGCGATCGTCGGCTACGTCCTCGGCTACGTCCTCGACAAAGCGCTGCATACGGCGCCCGTGCTGGCGATTGTGCTGGGCTTTGCGGGGGCGGCGGGAGGCGTGGTCGAAGTCCTGCGGATCCTCAATCAGGCGGAGAAGCGTGAGCGCAGAAACGACAACAGCGGACCAGGAGCTGGCGAGGACTAACGCCCGCCTGCCGCGCTGGATGACCGCAGTCGCCGGGGCGGGAACGCTGGCGGCGCTGGTGACGGGACATTTTGCCTTGGCCGGCGGCTTTGCCCTCGGCTCGACGCTCTCCATCTTGGGTTATTTCTGGCTGCACCAGTCTGTCGAGCAGCTTTTTTCTTCCAGTCCGGCGCCCCGGCCCAAGCGAGTTGTAGTAAAATTGCTGGTCCGCTACCCGCTGGCTTTCGGGGCGGTATACGTCTTCTACCGCACCGGCTGGCTGCCCTTTGAGGCGATTCTGGCGGGTTTCTTCGTGCCCTTGGCGGGTTTCTTGATTGAGGCCGGCATCAGGCTCGTCACTGGCTGGCGCCCAAGTTGAAACTGGAAATTGGAACATTGAAAGCTGAGGCTGAGTCTCAGAAGCGCACTGAGAACTGAAGACTGACAACTGAAGACTAATCATGGGAAACGAACTCTGGTTTACCGCAATTTTGAATAAGCTCTTTGCCGCGCCGGTGACCGCTCTGCTCACCGCGCTGGCGCCGGTGCACTATTCCTTCACCTTCACCGGAAAGCTTGCCTGGTTGTCGATGTTTGACTTCAGCTTCGCCTGGGTGCGGCCGACCGACCCGGCCCATCCCATTCCGAACTACATCGCCATGGAAGTGATGGTTCTCCTGCTGCTGATTGTGGTGGCGCTGGTCGTTCACCGGCGTCTTTCGGTGGAGAGTCCCGGCAAGCTGCAGCACGTGATGGAACTGACGGTGCAATTCATCCGCAGCATGAGCGAGGAGATCATCGGGCACAAGGGACTGGACTACCTGGCGATGATTGGAACCCTGGGCCTGTTTATTGCCATGTGCAACCTCTGGGGGCTTGTGCCGAGTTTTTCCACGCCTACGGCCAGGATTGAGGTGACCCTGGGATGCGCGGTGGCGGCGTTTCTTTACTACAACTATCACGGGGTGCGAGAGCAGGGGGCGCTCGGCTACCTGCGCCACCTCTGCGGGCCTATGCTGGCCATGGCCATCCTGATGCTCCCCATCGAGATCATCAGTAACCTGGGACGCCTGCTTTCCCTGAGCGTTCGTCTTCAGGCCAATATGCTGGTGGGCGGGCAACTCGACAAGGTCTTCGCTGCTACACTGCCTCACGCTCTGGAGGGACTCCAGGGAACCTTTCTGCACGCCATTGGCGCCGCGCTGGGGCCGGTGATCTCGATTTTTGGCCCACCCATGTTCATGGGGCTGCACCTTTTTGAGTCGTTTTTGCAGGCGTATGTGTTTATGCTCCTTCCCGCCGTCTACATCAGTCTGGCGGTGACGAAGGAACACTAGTAGGAATTAGAAAGTAGAAATTAGAAATTGGAAAATGGAAACAAGGTGAATTGCTGGGGCAGGGCGGAGAAATTGACATCGCCTCGAGCCCGTCTTTTTCTGATTTCTAATTTCTGCTTTTGAGCAGTGCCGCCAGCGTGAGTCCCGCATTCCCCCAGGAATTGCGGGAAACCACCTCCGGGCGGAAATCATAGAAGCTTCGCCCGCCGCGCGCGGACGGGGCTGAAGGAGGGAAAGTGAAGCGATACGGTTTGATGTTTCTGACCGCCGTGGGCGCGTTGATCATGGCGGCTCCAGTCTATGCCCAGGAAGCGGCGGGCCATGCTGCTGCCGCAGGTGGGGGCATGAGCACGGCCGCCTGGGTGGCCATCACCTCGGGCTTTGCCATGGCCATCGCCTCGGCGGGCTGCGGCCTGGCGCAAGGCAAGGCCACCGCGGCTGCCTGCGAAGGCCTGGCGCGCAACCCCGGCGCCCGCTCGGGCATCCAGTTCGCGCTTATTTTCGGCTTGGTGCTCATCGAGTCCATGGCTCTGTACACCTTCGCGATAATCTTCGCCAAGGTTCGTTAAGCAAGCTCTGCGCCAGTTCGGCAAATGGGGGGAGGCTTCGGCCTCCCCCCTTTGTATTTGGGGCCCGCGGCTGAGGAGTCGTTGTCTGGTGGCCCACGGCGTGAGCCTGCCTGCGGCAGGCAGGCCGCGTGAACCGACGCGTCGGTTCAAGAGATACTTCTAATATCTTTTTTTGTTGCCTCTCTTTTCCCAGGGCTTACGCCCTGGGCCACCACGCATGCGAGGCTGGGCAGGCCCAACGGTTCAATCCCTTCGGGGTTGAAGATCGGTTCGGTGGGGAGAGGGGCTTCCCGGCTTCCGGGGGTTTCACCCCCGGCTACCAATATTGGACGCCTTCGGCGTCCGCGCAGCGCTACGTCAGGGAAGCGGCTTGGCCGACATGTTGGCAAAATAGAGCATCAGGTTGGGGAAGAGGCCGAGGAAGAAAATGCCCACCACGCTCGCCGCCAGGGCGGTCGAGAGGGCGATAGGAAGGCGTGCGGTGGAGGTTTTCGGTTCGCCCTCGCGCATGTACATGGCCACCACCAGCGACAGGTAGTAGTAAACCGAAACCACGCTGTTGAGCAGGGCGACGATGGTCAGCCCGATCAGGTGGGCGTGGATGGCGGCGCGGAAGACGTAGAACTTGCCGAAAAAGCCCGCCGTAGCCGGAATGCCCGCCAGCGACAGCATGAAGACTGTCAAACAGGCGGCCACGCCCGGACGCACGTGGGCGAATCCCGTGAAATCTGAAATCTCGGTGCGCTGCTCGCCGGTGCCCGCCAGGTGGGCGATGATGAGGAACGCTCCCACGTTCATGAGCGCATAGGCGACCAGGTAGAAGAGCACGGCCGAGAGGCCCTCGGAATCGCCCGCCGCGAGCGCCGCCGCCAGGCCCACCAGCACGTAGCCGGCGTGGGCGATGGCGGAATAGGCGAGCATGCGCTTGACGTTCGTCTGCCGCAGCGCCGCCAGGTTGCCCAACGACATGGTGAGCAGGGCGGAGAGCCAGATCAGCCAAAAGGCCACCGAGCCCGCCGAGGAGGACGTTCCCAGGAAGATGCGCAGCATCACGGCGAAGGCGGCCGCCTTGGGGCCTGTGGAAAGAAACGCCGTGACCGGCGACGGAGCGCCCTGGTAAACGTCCGGCGTCCAGACGTGGAAGGGCACGGTTGAAACCTTGAAGGCCAGCCCGATGAACATCAGCAGCAGCGCCACGCGCGCCGGGGAAGTCCAGTCGCTGCTCTGCGCGAAGTGCCCGGCCAGGTCGATCAGGTTGGTAGTGCCCGTCAGGCCGTATACGAAGGCGATGCCGTAAAGGAAAAAGGCCGTGGCAAACGAGCCCAGCAGGAAATACTTCATCGCCGACTCGTTGCTGAACGCGTCGTGGCGCTTGAAGCCCGCCAGCACGTAAGTGGAAAGCGACGAGATCTCCAGGCCGACGAAAATCATGATCAGTTCGGTCGAGGCGGCCATGAAGCACATGCCGGTCGTGGCCAGCAGGATCAGGGCGTAGAACTCCCCGTGCTGCACCTGGTCGCGTTCCAGGTAATCCATCGAGCCCAGCAGCACCAGGGCGGCGATGAGCAGGAAAAGAAAAATGAAGTAGGAGCTGAAGTTTCCGGACTGGATGCTTCGCCCGAAGGCCAGTCCCGGCGGCGGCGAGAAATAGAGGAGCGCCCCGCCCGCGGCCAGCACGCCCAGCAGCGCCAGCACGCCCAGCGCGCGCTTGCGTCCCGCCGGAACCAGCGCGTCGGCCACCATCACCAGGATGGCAAACCCCGCCAGCACCGCCTCGGGGAGGATGCGCATGACGTCAATGGCGTGGACGGAGACGTTGATCATCGCGCCAGCCTCCTCAGCGAGGTAGGCGGAGCTACGTTGGTGGTGGGCTGCAAGCGCTCGACCACCTGCAGCGTGCTGGTGTCCAGCCGGCGCAGGAAGGGTTGAGGATAGATGCCCATCAGCAGAATGACCGCGACCATGGTGATGAGAATGATCTTTTCGCGCACGTTCAGGTCCAAGATGTGCTTGTTCTCTTCGTGAGTGACCTCGCCGTAGAAGACCCGCTGGTACATCCAGAGCAGGTAAACCGCCGCCAGCACCACGCCCACGGCCGCAAAAACCGCGTAAATCACGTGAGCGTGGAAGACGCCCACGATGATCAGGAACTCGCCCACGAAGCCGTTGAGCATGGGAAGGCCCAGCGAGGAGAGGGCCACGATCAGAAACAGGGTGCTATAAACGGGGATGACGGTGGCCAGGCCGCCGAATTGCTTGATGAGGCGCGTATGCCGGCGCTCGTAGAGAATGCCTACCAGGATGAAGAGGGCGCCCGTCGAAACGCCGTGGTTGCACATCTGGTAGATCGCGCCCTCGATGCTGGTGACGTTGAAGGCGAAAATGCCCAGCACCACGAAGCCCAGGTGGGCGACCGACGAATAGGCGACCAGTTTCTTCAAATCGGGCTGCACCATGGCCACCAGCGACCCGTAGATGATGCCGATGATAGCCAGGATGCTGGCCAGGGGCGCGAACTCGTGCGCCGCGTGCGGGAACAGCGGCAGGCAGAAGCGCAGCATGCCGTAAGTGCCCATCTTCAGGAGCACGCCGGCCAGAATCACCGAGCCCGCCGTGGGCGCCTCAACGTGCGCGTCGGGCAGCCAGGTGTGCAGCGGGAACATCGGAACCTTGATGGCAAAGGCGAGGAAAAAGGCCAGGAAAAGCCACTTTTCGGCCGAGGGCGAGAGCAAGGCCGGGGTCATCGAGAGTTTGCTGAGGATGACCTGGAAGTCCAGGCTGCCGGTGACGGTGTAGAGGTAGAGAATTCCCACCAGCATCAGCGCCGAACCGACCATGGTGTAGAGAATGAACTTGACGGCCGCGTAGATGCGCCGCTCGTGTCCCCAGACGCCGATCAGAAAATACATGGGGATGAGCATCGTCTCCCAGAAAACGAAGAACAGGAACAGGTCCATGGAGACGAAGACGCCGATCATGCCCGTCTCGAGCGCCAGCAGGAAGAGGAAGAATTCCTTCGCCCGCACCTGGATGCTCGTCCAGGAAATCAGAATCGCCAGCGGCGTCAGGAAGCCGGTGAGCAGGATCAGCAGCAGGCTCAGGCCGTCGATGCCCAGGTGGTAGTTGATGGGCGGCGAGGCGATCCAGTGGTGGAATTCCTGGAACTGCAATCCTACTTGGCCGCCCTTGAACGCGAAAAAGAGATAGACGCTGAGGGCGAAGGTGGCGAGCGAGAATCCCAGGGCCGTCCAGCGGATGCGCTGCGTGTTCTGGCGGGGAATGAAGACGATGGCCACCGAACCCGCCAGGGGCAGGAAGGTGAGCACGGTCAGGATGTGTTGCCCGATCCAGGTCATAGTCGAAATGCGATGCCTTTCCGGGGTGAGCCCCCGGCCTTCTAATGGCGCGTCAGCACGTAAGCCAGCCACAGCACCGCGCCCAGGAGCACCCAGGCGGCGTAGCTGCGCAGGTTGCCCGACTGCACGCGCCGCAGCAATCCTCCGGCGCCCGAGGTCACTTCCGCGGTGCCTTCCACGCCCACGTGGTCAATCGCTCCCGCGTCCATGATTCGCCAGAAAACGTTCTCGGAAGTCCACTTGATGGGCCGCACGATCAGCCACTCGTAAAACTCGTCCACGTAATACTTCCGGATCAGGATTCGGTAGGCGATGCTGAAGCGCTCCGCCAGCCGCCCGGGAATGTCGGTGGACTTCATGTAGAACCAGAACGCCAGCAGGATGCCGAGGCCGGCGGCGATGATGGAGAAGACCATCAGCATGCCGGCGCTCAAACCTTCGGCGTGGTGCGTGGAGGCGAGGCGCAGAACCTGCTCCGAGGGGCCGAAGACCGGCGCCAGGTAATGGTCAAAAGCTTCGCCGCCGCCCCAGGCGCGCGGCAGGCTCAGGTAGCCGGCCAGCACCGCGAAGACGGCCAGCACCATCAGCGGGCGCGTCATCTTGGCGCTGCTTTCGTGCACGTGCTTCTCGAGCTCGGGCGTCAGCCGCGATTTGCCGTGGAAGGTCATAAACAGCGCCCGGAACATGTAGAAGGCGGTCAGGCCGGCGGTAATCGTTCCCAGCCAGTAGAGCCAGCTATGGCCGAGCGGGCCTTCGTAGGCGCCGCCCAGAATTTCGTCTTTGCTGAAGAAGCCGGAGAAAAACGGCACGCCGCTGATGGCCAGGGTGGCGGCGAGGAAGGTCCAGTAAGTGGCCTTCATCTTGTGGCGGAGGCCGCCCATCTTGCGCATGTCAAGCTCGCCCGACATGGCGTGCATCACACTGCCCGCGCAGAGGAAAAGCAGCGACTTGAAGCAGGCGTGGGTCATCAGGTGGAAGACGCCGGCGGCAAAGACCCCCGCGCCGCAGCCCAGGAACATGTAGCCGAGCTGGCTGATGGTCGAGTAGGCGAGCATGCGCTTCAAGTCGTTCTGCGCGACGGCAATGGTGGCGGCAAAAAAGGCCGTCAGGCAGCCGACGACGGCCACCACTTCCAGCGCCTCGGGAGCGAAGGCGAAAATCATGCTCGAGCGCGCCAGCAGATAGACGCCCGCGGTCACCAGGGTGGCGGCGTGAATCAGCGCGCTGACCGGAGTGGGGCCTTCCATGGCGTCGGGGAGCCAGACGTAAAGGGGGAGCTGCGCCGACTTGCCCGCCGCGCCCAGGAAGAGCAGCAGCCCGATGGCCAGCATCGTTCCGTGCAGCTCGCCCTGCGCCAGCTTGCCCACCGCCGAGAAGACGTCCTGGAATCGCACGGTATGGAACGTCCAGAAGATCAGCGCCACGGCGAGGGTAAAGCCCACGTCGCCGATGCGCGTGACCACAAAGGCTTTCTTGCCGGCATCGGAGGCCGAGCGCTTGCGAATATAGAATCCGATGAGCAGATAAGAGCAGAGGCCCACGCCTTCCCAACCCACGAACATCAGCGGGTAGTTGCCGGAAGTCACCAGCATCAGCATCATGAAGAGGAACAGGTTCAGGTACGCGAAGAAGCGATAGTACCCGCCCTCGTGCTCCATGTAGCCGCGCGAGTAAAGGTGAATCAGGAAGGCGACGACGGTCACCGTCACCGTCATCACCAGCGTCAGGCGGTCGTAGTAGAGCGCGAAGTTGGCCTGAAAACTTCCGGCATGAATCCAGGGGAAGTAGGCGTGGGAGAAAACTCCCGTCTCGGGATGGGAGAAGACCCAGGCGCTCACCAGGGCAAAGACCATCGCCAGGCCCGAGGCGCCGCAGCCGATGGCCGACACCAGGCCCTGGCTGAAGCGCCGGCCGAAGATGCCGTTCAAGGCCGCGCCGGCGAGCGGCGGAAGGAGCATGAGCAGGAGCAGTATTTCCATTCCAGGTCCGAAAGCAGGCGGACGCGCCGCCCGCGAGAGCTACATTTTCAAAGAATCCAGGTCGTCCACGCCCAGCGACTCGCGGTTGCGGTACAGGGCGATGATCAGCGCCAGGCCCACCGCCGCCTCCGCCGCCGCCACCACGATGACGAAGAAAACGAACAGTTGCCCGTCCAGATTGCCGCGGTAGCGCGCGAAGGCCACAAAGGCCAGGTTCACGGCGTTGAGCATCAGCTCGATGCACATGAACACCGTAATCACATTGCGCCGGAACAGGAACCCCGCCACCCCCAGGGTGAACAGGATGCCGCTCAGCGCGAGATATTGCCAGAGTGCAACCATAAACAATTCCTTACGACTGCTGCTTCTTGGCCAGCACCACGGCGCCCACGATGGCCACCAGAATCAGCAGCGAGGTGACCTCAAAGGGCAGCACGTAGTGGCGGAACAGAACTTTGCCGATGGCGGCGGGGCTGCCGTCGGCGGCCGCGGGTGCGGCGGCGGCCGGGAAGCCCTCATGGACCAGCAGCAGAATCTCCACCAGAAAAGCCGCCAGCAGCGGCAATCCCAGCCAGCGCGCCACGCGGCTGCGGTTGGAGGCTTCCTCGCGCCGGGCGTTGAGAAGCATGATCACGAGCACGAAGAGCACCATGATGGCGCCGGCGTAGACGATCGCCTGGATGACGGCGATAAACGGCGCGCCCAGGGTGAGGTAGATCACCGCCAGCGAGCCCAGTACCACGATCAGCGAGAGGGCGCTGTAAACGGGCTTGCGCTGCAGGATCACTCCCAGCGCCGCCACGACGGTCAAAGCCGCGAGAATGTAGAACAAGGCCACCATACGAGATCAGGCAAACACCCAGGCCACTACGAAGCTGGTAGCCAGGATGTTGAGCAAGGCCAGGGGGAGCAGGAACTTCCACCCGAAGGCCATCAACTGGTCGTAACGGAAGCGCGGCAGCGTCCCGCGCATCCAGATATAGAAAAACAGGAAGCAGAAAACTTTGAGCGCAAACCAGAAGACGGGCAGCAGCGCCTGCGCCCAGATGCTGGTGAGCCCGAACGAGGGCCCGTGCCAGCCGCCGAAGAACAGCAGCGTGGCGATGCACGACACGGTCACCATGTTGGCGTACTCGGCCATGAAGAACATGGCGAACTTAAAGCTGCTGTACTCGGTGTGATAGCCGCCCACCAGCTCGGTTTCGCCTTCCGGCAGATCGAACGGGATGCGGTTGGTTTCGGCGATGGCGGCGATGAAGTAAACCAGAAAGCCCACCGGCTGCACGAAGATGTTCCAGTGCGGCAGGTAGGTGTTGACGCCCGCCAGGTGCCAGGTGCCGGCCTGCTCGTTGACGATCTGGCGCAGGCTGAGGCTGCCGGAAATCATCAGCGTGCCCACCACCGCCAGGCCCAGCGCCAGCTCGTAGCTGACCATCTGCGCCGAAGAGCGCAGCCCGCCGAAAAGCGGGTATTTGCTGTTCGACGACCAGCCGGCCAGGGCGATCGAGTAGACGCCCATCGAGGTGACGGCGAAAATGAACAGCAGGCCCACGTTGAGGTCGGAAATCTGCAAGGCGATGGTGTGCCCGGCGATGGTCAGCTCGCCGCCGAAGGGAATCACCGCAAACGAGAGCATGGCCAGCGTGAAGGCCAGGAAAGGCGCCACCCAGAAGATCAGCTTGTCCGTCTCGGCGGGCACGAAATCTTCCTTGAAAAGAAACTTCAACCCGTCGGCGAGCGGCTGCAGCAGCCCGAACGGTCCCACGCGGGTGGGTCCCCAGCGCGACTGGATGTGGGCCACCAGTTTGCGCTCCAGCCAGACGATGTAGGCGATGGCGGTGAGAAGGACAAACAGCACCACCACGATCTTGACCGCGATCACCAGCAGCGTGATACCGAAATTAGAAAATGCTGCCATGAGGTTTCTTGGCTTCGTCCACCGAATTGAGCGCCCAACTGTAACGGCTGAGCGTTCCGGAAGTAAACAGCGTATCGCGCGCCGAAAAGATCAGGTCCGCCTGCTCGAGCGGCGGCGGCGCGCCCTGAGGCCGCGTCGCGACCGCCGAACCCACCAGCAGGCTGGGCAGCGGCAGCGCGTAACCGGGCACCCGGGCGATGATTTCCCGCAGCACGTCTTCGGGCGTCCGGTACCCCCAGGCGGCGCCGAACTGCGCGGCCAGGGCCAGCAGAATCTCAAAATCGCTGCGCGTGCCGGGCTTGCGCATGGTGCGCTTGAGCGCCTGAACCTGCCCGCAGGTGTTGGTCACCGTCCCGGTCTTCTCCGCAAAGCTCGCCGCCGGCACCACCACGTCCGCCAGTTGCGCGGTTTCGGTGGGGAAGAGCTCGGCGACCAGCAGAAATTCCAGTTTGGCAAAAACCTTCGGGTCGACGCCGAAGGTCTTGACGGGGGTGGCGCCGAAGACCACCAGGCCTTTGATCGCGCCCTTCTCGATTCCGTCCAGGATGGCGCGCAGATGTTTGCCGGGCTGGGCGGGAAGGGAAGCCTTCCAGGCGGCTTCGTATTCCCGGCGCGCCGCCTGGTCGGTGACCGGCGCGTAGCCGGGCAGCGTCGAGGGCAGCAGGCCCATGTCGGCGGCGCCGCGCGAGTTCGCGTAGTCGCCCAGGGCCACAAAGCGCGTGTTCCCGGGCAGAGTCAGGCCCCACTTCACCAGCTCGCCCAGCTGGGCGCCGCGAATCGCGTCGCTGAATATCACTACCGTATCGGATTCTTTCGCCAGGCTCTCGGCCAGCGTCTTCAGCTCGCCGGAAGAGGACCCGCCGGCCAGCGCGCGCGCCGCCGCGGCTTCGTCTTCCACGTTCACCGCGCGCGTGGCCTGGCGGAGCAGCTTGATCTCGTGTTGGTTCAGGATGTAGAGCCGCGCTCCGTTGTGCGCCACCGCGTGGCGAATCTGATAGGCGAGGAAGGGGTGCTCCTGCGTGGCGTCGCCGCCGATCAGCAAGATGCTCGATGCTCCGGCGACGTCCTCGGCGGTCGCATGGCGGTCCGAGGCGTTGGCGGCGCTCAACGCGCCCACCAGGGAGGAGAAGTCGGCGGTGCGATGGTGGTCAATGTTGTTGGTCCCCAGCACCGTGCGCGCAAAGCGCTGGAGCAGGTAATTCTCCTCGTTGCTGGTACGGTTGGAGCCGATGACGGCCAGGGAATCGGCGCCGGAGCGCGAGCTGATTTCGCGCAGGCGCGCGGCGGCGGTGCCCAGGGCTTCTTCCCAGGTGGCGCGTTGGAGCTTTCCGTCGCGGCGCACCAGCGGGGTCGAAAGCCGCTCCTCGCTGTTCGCGAAGTCCCACCCGAAGCGCCCCTTGGCGCAGAGGAACTCGCCGTTGATGCCCGAATGGTCGCGGTTGTTGGCGCGCAGAATCTGATTGTTGCGAATGGCGAGGGTGGTTTTGCAGCCGTCCGCGCAGTGGCCGCAGATGGTGCCCGTGTGCGTCATCTCCCAGGGACGGGTCTTGTAGCGGTAGGTGCCGCTGGTGAGCGCGCCCACCGGGCAGATGTCAATGCACATTCCGCACTGCTCGCATTCCAGGTGGTCGCCGCGGTTGGGAATGATCACGCTGTGGACGCCGCGGAAGCCGATGCCCAGGGCGTTGACGTCCATGCCTTCGTCGCAGACGCGGATGCAGCGGTAACAGAGAATGCAGCGCGGGCGGTCGTAGTAGACGAGGCTGGAGAATTTTTTCTCCTCCTCGTGCTGCTTGGTCTCCAGAAAGCGCGTTTCGGCGGCGCCGTAACGGAAGACGGCGTCCTGCAACTCGCACTCGCCGCCCTTGTCGCAGACCGGGCAATCGAGCGGGTGGTTGGTGAGCAGGAACTCCAGTACCGACTTGCGCGCGTTGCGCACTTCCGGGGAGTCGGTGTGGACGACCATGCCTTTGGAAACCACCGTGGTGCAGGCGGTCTGGAGCTTGCCCATCTTCTCGATGGCCACCAGGCACATGCGGCAGGCGCCTTGCAGCGTCAGGCCGGGATAGTAGCAATAAGATGGAATCTCGATGCCCGCCTGGCGCGCCGCTTCGATGAGCAGGGTGCCGGGCGCGGTGGTCACTTCCTTGCCGTCAATGGTCAGGGTGACGGGCTCGCCTTCCGGGCGGACGCGCGGCGAAAGCGCCGGGCTGCGCGTGTAAGGTCCCGCCACGTCCGCGTGGGCGGGCTTGGGCGGCAGGTCGAGCACGACGAACTCATTCTTCCGTTGTTCACTCATAAGGCGGCGGCCGGAGCCTTCTCGTAGGGGCAACGGCCCAGCTTCAAGTGCTCCTCGAATTCGTGCCGGAATTTCTTTGCGATGCTGATGGCGGGCATGGCGGCGGCGTCGCCCAGCGGGCACAGCGTCTTGCCCAGGATGTTCATGGCCACGTCGTGGAAGGTGTCCACGTCTTCCGGGACGCCCCCGCCGCTGTGAAAGCGCTTGAGCAGGTTCATCAGCCACGCCGTGCCTTCGCGGCAGGGCACGCACCACCCGCAGGACTCGTGGGCGTAGAAGTGCGCGATGCGCAGCGCCATCTTCACCATGCAGGTGCCCTCGTCAATCACCACCACCCCCGCCGAGCCGAGCATGGAACCGGCCTTGGCGAGAGAATCGAAATCCATGGGGATGTCAATCTCGTCGGCGGTAAGCACCGGGCAGGACGAGCCGCCGGGAATCACCGCTTTCAGCTTCTTGCCGGCGAGCATGCCGCCGCCCACTTCCTCGATCATGCGCCGCAGCGGGAAGCCCATGGGCAGCTCGTAGACGCCCGGGCGCTCGATGCATCCGCTCAGCCCGAACAGGCGCGTGCCGCCGTTCTTGGGCGTGCCCAGCCCCGCGTACCACTCGGCGCCGTTGAGGATGATGTGGGGAACGTTGCAAAGGGTCTCGACGTTGTTGATGACCGTCGGGCATCCGTACAGGCCCACCACCGCCGGGAAGGGCGGCTTGACGCGCGGGTAGCCGCGCAGCCCCTCCAGGGAATTGAGCAGCGCCGTCTCTTCGCCGCACTCGTAAGCGCCCGCGCCGGTGTGCGTGGCCAGGTCGAAGTTGAACCCCGAGCCCTGGATGTTCTTGCCCAGGAAGCCCTTTGCGTAGGCTTCCTCGATGGCGCGGTCCACGATGTCCATCAGGTAGCGGTACTCGCCGCGGATATAAATGTAACCCTGCTCGGCGCCGATCGAGTAACCGGCAATGGCGATGCCCTCGATCATCTGGTGGGGGTCGTATTCCATCAGCGGGCGGTCGTTGCAGGTGCCGGGCTCGGTCTCGTCGGCGTTGACGACCAGTTAGCATGGGCGGTCGCTCGTTTTCGGCATGAACGACCATTTGAGCCCGGTTGGAAAGCCCGCACCCGCACGGCCGCGCAGACCGGATTCCTTCATTTCGTTGACGAT
>JBJKQV010000189.1:0-2922 GCA_046704985.1 Terriglobia bacterium | reverse complement strand
GCTACCGCCGCGCCGCTGCGCGACGCTCACCATGCGATGTACGCCGCGGCGCAGGGCGCGGCTGTGCTGGATGAGTCGCGTCACCCCAAAAACCATCTTGCCGATGCCGTTGTCGCGGCTCAGGTGGTGGCAGGCGGGCCAGTACTTGCCCTCGAAATCCTCTTTGCCCACCCCGTGGAACACCGCCGTCAGTGCGGCGGCCTTGGCGGTGCGATAGGCGGCTCCGATGCCGTCCTTGTAGAGCCGCGTCACGCCGCAGTCACCCACCACCACCACGCGGTCGGCGTAAGGCTGCACCGCCGGACCGACGGAAATCTTCGGCGAGCAGTGGCAGAAGTCGCTGGGGGCGGTCCAGCCGGGCGGCAGACATTCCTCGACTGCGCGCGACTTCATGAAGGACTCGATGAGGGGCTTGTCAATGTCCTCCCCCAGCAGGCAGAGGGTGACGAAGTCACCTTTGGGAATCAGCGCCGCGAATTCCAGGCGCGGCAAATCGAGCAGAAAAACGTGCATGGAGCTTCCCAGGTGTTTCTGGATCACTTCGTGTCCCAGGCAGAGCTCGCAGATGTAGGTTTTGCTGCCCTCGGGAGGCCGGTAGGCGGGAAGGAAATCGGCCAGCATCTTGAGGGAGGGACTGTTGATGCCTACGGCGATTGCCACCAGGTCGTAGCTCTGCTCCGGCCCTCCCGCCGTCTTGAGGTAGGGGCGGGAATCCTCCCAGCGCAGGCCTGCAACTTTCTGGTGGATGAGATTGGCGCCCTGCGAAGCCGCAAGGTCGAGCAAGAAAGCATCCAGGCCCCCGTACTTGCTGTCACCCGCGAATCCCCGCGGCCCGCCCCCTCGGTGCACCGCCGCGATGCGCATTTCCTGGAGCGGCGTCTCGATGCGCACGCTTCCCACGTCCATGTGCAGGTGGTAGGAATCAATGCCCCTCTGCACGACGGAAGGGGGCAGATTGATGCCCTCGGCGGCCAGGTGCTGGGTCAGCGACTCGGAGATGATGCCCCCGCACATGTTGCAGCCCTTGGGCCCCGCGCAGGTGAAGTCCCGCCCCTCGTAGATGTCCAGCGAACATTCCAGGCCTACGCGTTGGGCGAATTGCAGGAAGAAATAGGCGAAGAATGAGCCGGCGGGACCACCGCCGATTACCGCGACCCGGGAGTCGTCTTCCAGGGCTAATTGGGGGTTCATTTGGGCACAGACTCCGGCCCTAGAGGTTCGCAAATGCCTAGGCACTGTGGGTGCCACTTACAGCTTTTTCTGTTCTCTTGTTTGGAATCAGTAGATTATCAGGCCAGGGTTGAGAGCAGGCACCAGGGCATGTGTGATATCTAGCCCACCTGGGGCCGGTCTTGGTGTCGGTTCACGCAGTTCATCTGCACCTCGCTTCCTGCTCGATCAGGCGTTGGGAACGTAGCTTGAACGGCAACACATTGCCGGCTTGCGGAGATGTTCGAGGGCGGTTTGCTACGCTGCGACGACGGTCACTTTCAGCGCCTGCTGGCCGGTGGCGCCGTCGGGGAGGGTGTCCTGCGGGCCGGGCCCTTCCACACGGCCCTTGCCGTCAATGGCGCGCACGCGCAGGTGGTAGGTGCCGGGCCGCGGAGCCACCCAGAGGTACTTCCAGAACGACCAGGTGATGCGCGAGGGGTTGCTGAAGAGGTTGGTGTCCTTCCAGGTCTTGCCGTCGTCGAAGCTGATCTGGACGGTTCGGATGCCGTCCAGGTTGCCGACCGCAAAGCCCGTGAGCTCGAAATTCTTGCCGGAGATATTGGCGCCGTCGCCGAGGTCGGTAAAGCGCGCGTGCGCCCAGCGCTCGCAGGTGTCCGACCAGCCGCGGCGCTCCCAGTAGCCCAGGTAAGCGTGGTCCACGAGCTGGATGCGCGTCACCCACTTGGGCTGCTTCATGCCGAATTTGCCGGGAACGAAGATGCGCACCGGAAAACCGTGGTTGGGCGGCAAGTCCTCGCCGTTCATCTGGTAAGCCAGGAAGTTTTCGGCGTTCCAGAGGCGCTCGACGGTGTGGCCGGTGGAAAAGCCGTCGGCGGCGTAAATCACCGCGTGAGTGGCGGCGCGCGTGGGTTGGGCCTGCGCGAGAAGCGGCTTGAGCGCGGTGCCCGTCCAGCGGGCGTTGCCGATGGCAGTGCCGCCCACCGGGTCGGAAATGCACTCGAGCGTCATCACTTTCTCCAGGCGCGGCCGCGCGGCAAGCTGCTCGTAGCTGAGGCTGAACGGATGTTCGACCAGGCCGTCCACGCGCAGGTTCCAGCGCCCGCGGTCGACGTGCGGCGTCGAGCCCTTGGAGGTGAGGTAGAAGTCCTGGTTGGGGGTGATGGCCACCAAGGCTGCGCGCTGCCCGTACTTCTCGTAGGCCTTAACTGAGAGGCCCGGCGGGGCCGCCAGGCGGTTCATGGTACGGGAGACGAAATGGTACTCGAGGAGGCCCACCCCTCCTGCCACTGCCGCGATGAGGAAAGTCCGCCTTTCCATACTCCCTCCGGAGCCTCCATCATAGAGCGTTTGTCGCAGGGAGACAATATGGCCGCCCGGCGGCCCCCCTCCCGGTTCATAGAAAATACACAGGGGTATTGCGCCCGAAAATAAACCTGTTATCATTGGGCATTACGGGCGGGGGATTTAAGACATTCCTCGATACCCGGATCAACAATTCGCTGCTGCGGGGGGGACGATGCGGACCCCGGTTGGGGCAAAAAATGATTGCTAATTGCCCCAAAACGTGCTAATTAGAACCCGTTCGATCGCCAAAGACAGGGGCGAGCCTACGAGCGGAATTTCGGTCAGCAGGACCCCCAGGCGGGAGAAGGAGAGGACGGCGATGCGCACTCGGAGTTGGCAAGCACTCAGATATGCCCAGTGGATAGCGGTGATGATGTTGGTGGGCGTACTGCCTCTGGCGGCGGC
>JBJKQV010000188.1:0-4907 GCA_046704985.1 Terriglobia bacterium | reverse complement strand
AGGGCAAAGGTTGCAGAATCATTCCCCTCGGGCCCCAGACGGATTTCACCCTTCGGTGTCAGCGCATGGATGTTGTCCGGCTCGATGGTGCCCTGAATGCCGGAAATTATAGCATAGGGAGTTTCCCGGGGAGCCGGTTGCGCTGGATCTTGCTTTTCAGAGACTCCGCGGCCCCCAACTCCTTCGGCCGCCGGCGTCTCCATGGCCCGCGCAAATGCCCATTGCTTTCCCCCCGGCTTTTCCGGAATAATGCGCGGCATGAGAAACAAAATCCTGACCATTCTGACAGTGGGGTTACTGATGGGTTCTATGGGAGCGGTGAAGGGAACCGGCGCCGGGCTCGACCCGGGCGCCGAACTGATTTTGCTGAACGGAAAAATCTGGACGGGCGAGGCGCAGCCGCTGCCCGGCGTCAAGGTCACGCCGGCGCGCTTTGTGCAGGCGGTGGCGATTGCGAACGGGCGCATCCTGGCGGTGGGCAGCGACGAGCAGATCAAAGCCTACGCCGGCCCGCACACGCAGGTGATTGACCTGGGCGGGCGCCTGGCGCTGCCGGGTTTCATGGACAGCCACGTACACTTCCTGGCGGGCAGCTTTCAGCTCCTGGAAGTGAATTTGAAGCACACGCACGACGAAGCGGACTTTGCGCGCCGCATCGGCGAGAAGGCCCAATCGCTTTCCGCCGGGCGCTGGATGCTGGGCGGCAACTGGGACGAGGAGGCTTGGCCCGACGCCAAGCTTCCCACGCGCTGGCTGATCGATCCGGTCACGGGAGATCACCCCGTCTTCCTGAGCCGCTACGACGGCCACGCGGGGCTGGCCAATTCGCTGGCGCTCAAGCTCGCGGGCATCACCAAATCGACGCCCGACCCCGAGGGCGGCGTCATCGTGCACGACCCCAAAACCGGCGAGCCCACCGGCGTGCTGAAGGACGCGGCGCAGGATCTGGTAACGCGCGTCATTCCCAATCCCAGTGAGGCGGAAGTGGAAGAGGCGCTGCGGACGGGCCTGAAGCACGCCGCCGAGCTCGGCGTGACCACGGTCGAGGACATGGCGCTCGGCGACAACACGCCCAACGGCGACTTTACGGGTGAAATCCGCCTGCTGCGCCGCGCCGAGCGCGAAGGCTGGCTCACCTGCCGCTTCTACGAGCTCACTCCCATCGAGCAGTGGAAGCGCCTGGCCGACGCGGGCATTTCGCACGACATGGGCGACAGCTACTTGAAGATGGGCGCCCTCAAGGCTTTTGCCGACGGCTCCATCGGCTCGCGCACCGCCTGGATGTTCAAGCCTTACACCGACGACGCGAAGAACTTCGGCCTGGCCACGGCGCTCATGGATCCGCCTTCCGATCCGCCCACCAAGATGGAAGCCCTGTCGCGCGGCGCCGACGCGGCGGGATTGCAGCTGGCCATCCACGCCATCGGCACGCGGGCGATCGCCGAAATCCTCGATATGTACGCGCAGATGGGCGGCGCCGATCCCGCCGCGCACCGCTTCCGCATCGAGCACGCCCAGCACATGCGCGAGCAGGATTTTGCGCGCTTCGGCAAGATGGGCATCATCGCTTCCATGCAGCCCTACCACGCCATCGACGACGGGCGCTGGGTGGAGAAGCGCATCGGCCCCGAGCGCGCGCGCTGGAGCTACGCTTGGCGCTCCATGCTCGACGCCGACGCCCCGCTCGCCTTCGGCACTGACTGGCCGGTGGCGCCGCTCAACCCGCTGCTGGGTATCTACGCCGCCGTCACCCGCGAGACCCTGGACGGCAAGCACCCCACCGGCTGGATTCCGCAGGAGAAGATTTCGCTCACCCAAGCCCTGGTCGCCTACACCTGGGGCAGCGCCTACGCGGCCTTCGAGGAACATCACCGCGGCACCCTCGCCCCCGGCATGTTGGGCGACGTGGTGGTGATTTCCGAGGACCTGTTCTCCATTCCTCCCGACCAGATCAAGGACACCCACGTGGTGCTGACGGTGGTCGGCGGGCGGGTGGTTTATAGAAAGCTGTGACGGCGGGCGGCGGCGGATAGTTTACAAGGTCATGTGGCCCGCTTGCCGGGCCGACTGTCAAGCCTTGCCAAGTATTTACATTGTATGTACAATGGGGCTGTGAATGGCAGCTCCACCACGCTGGGAATTCGATTGGGACGCGGCCAACCTCCGTCACTTGGCGCGCCACCGGGTCACCCGCGAGGAATTCGAGCAGGCCATGAACCTCGATCCCATCTTTATGGATGTTGGGGACGAGGCCGGAGAAGAGCGCTGGTACGCGCTGGGTCCGACGAGCGCGCTGCGCGTCCTCTTCCTGGTTTTTACATTGCGCGAGGGGCGCGTGCGGCCCGTCACCGGGTGGACGGCTAGCCGGAAACTGAGGGAAATGTACTTTCGCCAAAAGGCGACGTGAGGCAGCGGCATGGCCCGAAAAAAGTTAGTAGTTCGCAGGTCTAGTTCGGAAGCGGAAGACGCCCGCTGGCACCACCGTCACAAGCGCCAACTCGAATCCGAGATGGAGCGCCGCCTCCGCGAGGGCTCGGCGCTGACGCTCGATCAGGCGAGGGCGCGCATGAAGCTGCGCCCGGTCACCATCCGCCTGCCCGAAAGCGATATTGACGCGGCGCGCAGCCTGGCGGCACGCAAGGGCATCGGCTACCAGACCTACATCAAGATGCTCCTGCGCGAGGCTCTGGAGCGCGAGTCGGGTGGGCGGTAATCGGGCAGGGGAGTGGTATAGCGGGAGAAGCGATACGCTGCGCAACTACAAGCTGCCATGCGGGAAATAAGCGAACTAATGGACCATTACCGCGACTCGGCCCGGCACGTCTGGAACACCGCCTTCTGGCCGTTTCCGGAGCGGCGCAACTGGGACGCGAGAGCTCAGTTCGACCAGATCAAGACGCTTCTGTTCAAATCGCTGGTTGTTTCTTCGCTCGTTGACACCGCATGTTGCGACCTGGCCTCTCTGCCCGACGTGACTCTTCGAGTGGTCCCTCGCGCCGGCGGCCCCGTGCCCATCATGATCGAGCATCCGCGGGCAGGGGACCGCAATCACTATTGGGACGACCCCGTCCGTGAGGTCGAAGCTTCTGCTGTTGAACTGCATTTCCTCGACTATTTCGACTGGGATTCGCTGGCCATTGCGGATTTTCGCTACTATCGAGTCCGCATCGCGGCGTTCCCCACTCAGCCGCGATTGGCAGGCCGTGAAGCTCTCCTGGAGTATTCTCACGCAGGGGTTTTTGCCGAGGGCTAGGGCACGGCCATCGCCTGCTTGAACGAGGGCGGGCAAGTCCGGAGCCGTGTCGTTTGACAAGGTCACCTCATTGAGGCCAGCCGTCTAACCCGCCTCGTCCCGCACTTTTTGGACATTTCGGCAATTAGGCGATTGCGTTGGGAATACTCCTGCGATAAGATGCGGGGGATTTGAGAGGCTGCCGGTGAGTAGGGGTCTTGCTGGTTAGTCCGATTCGAGGACCGAAGCCATGCCATGGTGGGATAAGAAAGGCGAAGAAGAAGGAACCCCCAAGCCGGTGGAAAAGCCCTGGGTGCCGCCCGCGGCTCCCAAAGCTGAGAGTCCGAAGACGGAGGCAACGCCTAAGGTGTCAAATTCTACAGCGAGCAGTCAGAATCCGACGGTGCTGGGCCGTTCGGTGGTATCCCGAGGGGAGATGTCGGCCAACGAGGACCTGCTGATTGAAGGGCAGTTCGATGGCACCATCAACCTGAAGGACCATTGCCTGACGGTGGGCAGCAGCGGCCAGGTAAAAGCGGAAGTGCAGGCGCGCCAGGTGGTCATTCTGGGCACTGTGAACGGCAACATCACCGCCCGCGAGAAGGTGGAGATTCGCAAGACCGGGCGCGTGCAGGGCGACCTGACGGCGGCCGGCGTGGCCATCGAAGACGGCGCCTACTTCAAGGGCAGCATTGAGATTCAGCGGGACGATATTCCGGATGCGCCCCGCATCTTCTCTTCTTCTTCGGCGGCCGCGAGCGTGGCGGCCAAGTCGGAGAAGGTCTAGCGTCGGGCGCGGTACGCCTTTCCTCTCCGCGCCGAATACAATCCGCCCCTCCGCACGGTGCTCCGCTTCCGCTGGGAAGCGGCGCCGGCGGGCCGGGACGTGCGGCCTGCCATGCTGTTGATGACCCGCCAGGAACGCTCCAGAACGCTTCCCAGGGAGAACAGTGCGCCGCAGCTTCCCAGCCCGGGCCTCGATTGGCTCTGGCAGCAGTTGCGCGACGTACCCAACCCCCTGATCCTCGACTGCGGTGCGGTGCGCCGCGCCAACGTCAACATTCTGCTCAAGCGCGGAGCCAAGCTTTTTCTCGCCGACCTGGTCTCGCCCGCCCAGCGTGCCAATCCCAAGTATTGGGACCGCAGCGGCAAGGTCCCGGTCTTTCTCACTGACCTCTTCCTGGGCCAGCTTCCCGATATCCCGGAAGCGTCGCTCGACGCCGCCCTCTGTTGGCACTTGCTCGACGTGATTCCTCCCGCCGCCGTTCCCCCCGTCGTCGAGCGGCTTTATTCTTTCCTGCGCCCGGGAGGCGTGCTCTTCTGCCTGTTGCGCCAGCCCTATCTTCCCGAGGGCGCGGAGGCCACCTTCGCGCTGGACGGCCTTAACCTCTTCGACCACGACGCCAAAGCCCACGAGAAATTCACCTACCCCGTGGTCACCAATCGCCAGATCGAAAGCCTGCTGCCGCCCGGGAGCGTCAAGATTTTTCTCACCCGCTCGGGGCGCCGCGAAGTTGTGGCCCTCAAGTAATTCCCTTTGAAATCGTTTCGGCGGCCTGCCGGGCTGAAGCCCGGCGCTACGGCCTCGCTCGCAACCATCTCATCACGCATCGCCTCCTGCCTGCCGATAAAGCCAGTGGAGGCGCCGGTGAATCAGCGGCGGCGATGGCGCGGA
>JBJKQV010000187.1:0-4334 GCA_046704985.1 Terriglobia bacterium | reverse complement strand
CCACCTCGATGCCCAGGAAAGCCGCGCCGTTGAGCGTGGCGGCCAGGGGCTGGGCGCCGCCCATGCCTCCCATGCCGCCCGAGACCACGAGCTTGCCGGCTAGGCTGTCGCTGCCGAAATGTTTTCGTCCCGCCGCCGCAAAAGTTTCATAAGTGCCTTGCAGGATGCCCTGCGTGCCGATATAAATCCAGCTTCCCGCCGTCATCTGGCCGAACATAATCAGCCCCAGGCGTTCCATCTTGTGGAAGTAATCCCAGTTGGCCCAGTGGCCGACCAGGTTGGCGTTGGCGATGAGCACGCGGGGCGCATACTCGTGGGTGCGGAAGACGCCCACCGGCTTGCCCGACTGCACCAGCATGGTCTCGTCGGCCTCCAAGCCCTTCAGGGTCTCGACCAGGGCGTGATAGCACGCCCAGTTGCGGGCCGCTTTGCCGGTGCCGCCGTAGATGATCAGGTCCTGGGGGCGCTCGCCCACCTCTTCGTCGAGGTTGTTCATGAGCATGCGCATGGCGGCTTCCTGCGGCCAGCCCTTGCAGCTCAGCTGCGTGCCGCGCGGCGCGCGGACGGGATGGTATTCGGTTTTGGCGGATGCTCCTGCTCCCGGTGGTGTCATGTCTTCCCCCTTGCTGGCATGTTAGCCCATCGGAGGGGGAAGCGAAAGGCCCAGGCCGGACCGCGCGGCCTGATATGCTAGAATCACCCGGTTAGGGCGCAAGAATTATGGCTGGCGAAGACCTCCACACGTTGAGCGAGCTTTTTCTGGACGCCGTCACCCGGCGACAGCAGCCTGAGGCGTTTCTGGTAAAGGCCTCGGGGCGTTACCGGGGTGTTTCTTCACAGGAAGCGCTGGAGCGGGTGGGGGGGCTGGCGGCGGGACTGGAGCGGCTGGGGGTTGAGCGCGGCGACCGCGTCGCCATCATGTCGGACAACCGCCTGGAATGGGCGCTCAGCGATTACGCGGCGCTGAGCCTGGGCGCTTCGGTGGTGCCCGTCTATCCCACCCTGCTCGAACCCGACGTGCAGTTCATCCTGGGCGATTCCGAGGCGCGGGGCATCGTGGTTTCGACGCACGAGCAACTGGAAAAAATTGTGCGCGTGCGGCCGTATCTTCCCCGTTTGGCGTTCGTGCTGGTGATGGAGCCGGTAGAGAAAACCGACGGTGTCCGCTCTTGGCAGGACGCGGCCGGCACCGGCCCGCCGGGAGGGGCGGCGAATTTCCTGCGCGAGCGCGCCGCGCGCACGCAGCCCCACGACACGGCGAGTATCATTTACACTTCCGGAACCACCGGCCAGTACAAGGGCGTGGTGCTCACGCACGCCAACCTGGTTTCCAACATCCTTTCCTGCCAGACGCTGTTCCGGCTCGGCCAGCACGACGTGGCCATTTCTTTCCTGCCGCTCTCGCACGTTTTCGAGCGCATGCTCGATTACTACTATTTCCACCAGGGGGTGACCATCGCATACGCGGAGAGCTTTGAAACCCTGCCGCAAAACCTGCTGGAAGTGCGGCCGACGGTAATGGCGGTGGTGCCCCGCGTGCTGGAAAAGATTCACGAGAAGGTTCAGGAAGCCGTCCGGCAAGCCTCGCCGGGCCGGCGGAAAATGTTCAACTGGGCGCTGGATGTGGGGCAGCGGTACTTTCCCTGCCGGTTGGAAGGCCGCGCTGCGCCCCTGGGATTGCGCCTGCAGCGCGCCTTGGCCAATCGTCTGGTCTACTCGCAGGTTCAGGCGCGGCTGGGCGGCCGGGTGAACATCCTGATTTCCGGCGCCGCGCCCCTGGCGCGCGAGCTGGGCGAGTTTTTCTACGCCATGGGCTTGCCCGTGTACGAGGGCTACGGGTTGACCGAAACTTCCCCCGTCATCTCGGTCAATTTCCCCGGGTGCGTCAAGCTGGGAACGGTGGGGCGGGTCATTCCCGGCGTGGAAGTGAAGCTCGACGAACCCGAGGTTTCCGACGACGGCTCGGGGCGCGAGATTCTGGTGCGCGGCCCCAACGTCATGCCCGGCTATTACCACCTGGAAGAGGAGAACCAGCGCGCCTTTACCGACGGTTGGTTTCACACCGGCGACCTGGGGGCGCTGGACGAGGACGGCTTCCTCAGCATCACGGGCCGCAAAAAGAACCTCTTCAAGACGGCGGGAGGGAAGTTTGTCTCTCCGGAGAAGCTCGAAAACCTTTTCCAGGGGCATCCCTACGTCGCGCAGGTGATGGTGGTGGGTGACCGGCGAAGGTTCGTGAGCGCCCTCATCGTGCCGCACTTTTCCCGCCTGGAGCGCTACGCGCAGGAGCAGGGCATCGCTTTTGCCGAGCGAGAGGGACTGCTGGCCGACCGCCGCGTGCTGGATTTCTTCGAGCAGCAACTGGAAGAACTCATGCGCTGGCTGCCCCGCCATGAGAAGATCAAGCAGTTCGCGCTGCTAGGGCGCGAGTTCACCATCGCCGCGGGCGAGCTTTCGCCCACTCAGAAGGTGCGGCGGGGGGTGGTCGAGAAGCGCTACGCGCGGGTGATCGAGGAACTCTACCAGCGGCACGAGCCCGCCCCGCGCCCCGGTTCCTAGTCAGAGGGCGGCAGCGCGAGGCCCCAAACGAGCATCATAAGGTAGGGCGAGGTCTTACCCATGACCGCCACGCGCCTCAGGCGCAGACGGATATTCCGGCGCTCCTTCTGGGTGGGGCTGCTGGTCGCGGCCTTCACGCTGGCGGTGTGCCGGGGGCAGGGTTCGCAAACCGCCGAGGCGGGGCGCCTGGCGGAGTTGCTCGGCTGGCACGCCGGGAGCGTGGTAGCGGAAATCGGCGCGGGCGAGGGGGAGATGACCTTGCAAGCCGCGCGCCGCGTGGGCCCGCAGGGGCACGTCTATTCCAATGAGCTCGACACGCGCGAGGTGGCGCATTTGAAGCAACTCGCCGCGCAGGCGCCCGGCCACAACCTGACCGCGGTCCAGGGCACGGCGTCCTCGACCGGGCTGGTGGCGGGATGTTGCGATTCCATTTTTATGCGCCACGTCTATCACCACTTGACCGAGCCCGCGGCCATGGACGCCGACCTGTTCCGCGCCCTCAAGCCTGGCGGACGGCTGGCGATAATTGACTTCCCGCCGCGCACCTGGCTGCCCCCGGTGCGTGGCGTGCCCAAGAATCGCGGCGGCCACGGCGTGCCGGAGAAAATCGTCATCCGCGAGCTGACCGCTGCCGGCTTCCAGGTGGAAGCGGTTCCCGGCGGCTGGCCGGGGGACGATTTCTGCGTGATCTTTCGCAAGCCGCGGCCCTCATCGGGGCAGCCCGCAGGGACGCGGCTGTAGTATTCCTTCGCTCGTGTGCGAGGGATGACGGGCTGTGGCAGTTGTGACAAATTCCAATGGAGGCGGACGAGCCTGTGAAGAAATTCGTGCTTGGATTGATCCTCGGCGTGATTCTGGTTCCCCTTGGTGCTTATCTGTTTGTCGTGACCGGCCACGCGCCGGTGGCGACTTCCCAGCCCCCCTTGCCGCTGGAGAGATTTTTTGCCAAGACCGCCCTGCACGCGCGGCTGCGGCGGGTTATGCCCAAGACGGTTCCTTTCAAGGCCGACGAGGGGGTGTTCGAGTCCGGCGCGCAGATTTACCGCCACCACTGCGCGATGTGTCATGGGCTCATCAAAGGCCCCATCTCGGCGGCGGCGAGTGGCATGTTTCCTTATCCTCCGCAATTGCTTGAGCAGGGTCAGATGGTGACCGACGACCCGCCGGGCGAGACTTTCTGGAAAGCCAAGAACGGCATCCGCCTTTCCGGCATGCCGGGCTTCCATCATTCGCTCAGCGATCAGCAGCTCTGGGAAGTGGCGCTGATGCTGGCCAACGCCGACAAACTTTCGCCGGCCGTGCAGCAGCAGTTGACTTTTACCCCCCGGCCGCCCGGACCGCCGCCGATGGCTGCGCCGCAAGCCGGCAAGAAGAAGAAATAGCGCCGGGGCGGGGAAGCCGGCGCAGGGGCCACTTTGAATTTCGGTTAGTTAGAGAAGTCTTACGGGCCGCTCGGCCCGCTGAGACCCTGGAAAAAGACCGCGGACGGGTGTACTCTTATCCGTCCGCGTGCGGCTTCCTTGCGTGGACTTTACTTGCCGACACTCCAGTTGCAGAGCACCTCGAGCGGAGAAGCTGTGGAAAAATCCGAAGACCGGGCCGACAGCATCATCGGCAGGGTAAGCGAGCAGCTGACCGCCCTGCAAAAGCGTGACTGGGAGTTGTGGAGCATCGTGGCGGTGACGGGGGTCGTCGTCGGCGCCGCCATCATCGTGCTGATTTATCCCTCCGCGGTCATGCACGGCGGCGACGTGGAGTTCAACATCAGGATCTCC
>JBJKQV010000186.1:0-10373 GCA_046704985.1 Terriglobia bacterium | reverse complement strand
CAGGAGCTGAGCAATTCGCATTTCGTGGGCGTCGTGCCTGCCGAGCGCGTGGGCGACGATCTTCGCCTGATGGAGAAACCACCCTCGACGCCCCTCGGCCCCACATTGGCTTTACAGGTTTGCCAGCGCGACGCTAGAATCCGGGCCCTGATTACGGGCCGCATCGAGAAGATCGGAACCAACTACGTGCTGAGCGCCGCCATCGTAAGCCCGGCAACGGGCGCTCAGGTGGCGGGCGTGGAGTTGCAGGCCGCGAACCTGAATGGCATCCTCCCCGCGGTCCGAAAGTTGTCCAACCAATTGCGGGCGGCGTTGGGCGAAGACCTTCCCTCCATCCACGCGAGCAACCTGAAGCTGCAAGAAGTCACAACGCCTTCCCTCCACGCCTTGCAGCTTTATTCCCAGGCCATGGCCCTCGCATACGCGGACCCCACCGAGAAGCCTATCCCCTTTCTGGAGCAGGCGGTGGCCGAAGATCCCAACTTTGCTGCCGCGCATAACCTGTTAGCGTGGTGTTATTCGAACATCGGAAAATGGAGCCTTGCGGCCCCCCACTTCCAAAAGGCGTTCGGGTTGGCCAATACCGTCAGCGAGCGAGAGCGGCTTTTCATCCTGGGCAGCTACTATGGGCATTTCAAAGCGGATCATGAGGGTGTCAAAGACGACGAAGAGAAGGCCTTCCGGGCGTACGAGGCCTTGGTACGGCTATACCCGGACGATTTCTGGGGCGCGAACAACTTGTCTGGATTGTTGAAACGGAAGGGGAGGATTGAAGAATCCTTGGAGGTGATTGAGCATCTCGCCGAGCTGCGCCCGGCCGACCTCGTGTCCAACTCGGAAGCCTGGGGTTTGGCGGCCGATATGGGACGAAAGACCGAAGCCCAACGCTACTTGGCGCGAGCCAAACGCCTCTTGTCGCCTGAGGTGGAGAAGGCGTATCCCGACGACGCCATAGGCATCGAAACCGCCGACGCTTTCAGCGCGGAAAGAAGCTGGAACATGCGGGCAACCCTTGAGGACACACAGCGGCTGGCGGCAACTTACGAGGCCAAGACCGGCACGATGCGGAACGAAGTCGCTTTCGAGGTCGGCGCATTTTATCTCGATTTGGGAAAACTCAGGGCAGCCGAGGAGTGGTTCCAGAAGATCCCGCTTGAAAGCCCCGAAAGGAAAAGCGCGGGGATGGCCCTCGCGGAAGAGGGAGGCCCCGCGGCCCTGAAGAGCTTTCTGCGGAAGCAACTCCCGCTGGAGGTTCCGCCTTTTGGGTACGGCACGGTCGTGCGCCTCGCGCAGTGCGGCATGCTGAGGGAGGCGAGACGATTGCTATTCCGATTGAAAAACAGATACGGTGACGGGGCACCTATCGCAACGAAGTACGCCGAAGGCGGCTTGGCGCTCTACGAGGGACGCCCGAAGCGGGCCATCGCGCTTCTCAAGGACGATCTGAAGGAGTCTCGGCCGGTTCCGTACGCCGCTGGGACGGAGTACGTGGCAGATGTGCTCGCCAGCGCCTACGAACAGCAAGGCCACTATTCGGAAGCTATCCAAACCTTGCAGCCCCTCGAACACAAACACGCCCTCGATGTGGACAAGAGCTTCCACCTTTTCCAGCTTTGTGAGAAAGCCGGCGATGCCCGGGATGCTGAGCAGGTGCGAGCTCATCTCTTGCGCCGCCTCGCCTACGCCGACCCTGGCTTTCCGATGCTCGTCCAGCTTCGTAAGCCCCTGAAGTTCCACGCCGCCGTGGCCGCAAAACCTTAGATACTCCCTATGGCCGATCTTGGACGAGGCGCAGCGAGCCGGGACCGTTAGAATCCTCAACTCAGATTTCTTGTGGAACGTGAGCTCCAGTCATCTTAATTACGGATTTGCCCTGTCCGGAACAATATGCAGGCCCCGATCTCGTCGCGTCTTCAGGATTCTGCCTGAGAAACGGGATTATCGTCCACAAGGTCGGGCGCTCGGGATAGTGGACGAGAAGACGACTTATCCCTCCTAGACGTCCCACCCGTAAGAACCGTCATGAACCAGGATTTGTGTTGAGCAGCGACAAGGTGGACACCGACGGCAGGGGCTGTCAAGGGGATTTGATGTGGGGCAGCGCCGTGGGCCGGGCCCAGCTCAGCGTTCGCTGTCGAGCATCTGCATCAGCTGTTCGGGGTAGCGGGTACCGTGGACGGCGGAGGCCGGAACCGCTGCTTCGATGCGCTTCCGCTCTTCGGACGATAGCTTCACGTTCAATGCGCCGAGCGCCTCTCGCAACTGCGCGCGGGTACGAGCCCCTATCACCGGCACGATATTGGTCCCCTGGGCGAGCACCCATGCGATAGCCAGTTGGCTCGCGCTTGCCCCTTTCTGTTCCGCCAACTCCCGCAGCGTTTCCACGATGCGGTGGTTACGGGCGAAGTTCTCTCCGGCAAACCGCGGCATGTGGGCGCGAAGATCGCCTTTGCCGGCTGGCGCCGAACCACTGAGCAGACCCCGCGACAACACCCCGTAGGCGGTGACTCCCATGCCAAGCTCCGCTACGGCCGGGAAGATGCTCGCTTCCGGGCCGCGGCTTACGAGCGAATACTCGATTTGCAGATCCGGGATCGGGTGAACGGCCTGCGCTCGGCGTAGGGTGTCGGCGCCGACCTCCGACAGCCCAATGGCGCGAACATACCCAGCCTTTACCATGTCCCCGATGGCCCCCACCGTCTCTTCGATCGGTACGTTGGGATCGAGCCGCCCGGGGCGATAGATGTCGACATGGTCCGTTCCCAGGCGTGTCAGGCTGTGGGCCAGGAAGTTCTTCATCGCCACCGGGCGCATATCCATGCCCAGCCAGGCGCCGTCGGGACCTCGCAGCGCGCCGAACTTCACCGACAACAGGGCCCGGTCACGCCGCCCCCGGAGCGCGCGGGCAATCAGCATCTCGTTATGGCCCATCCCGTAATAGTCGCCCGTGTCGATCAGGGTTACGCCCCGATCGAGCGCCTCCTGAATGGTGGCGAGGCTCTCGCTCTCATCGCTTGTCCCATACATGCCGGACATGCCCATGCATCCCAGTGCCAGGGGGAAGACCGTCGGACCAGAAGATCCCAGCTGGCGGTGTGGTTTACTGTCGCTGCTCATCGTGTTTCGCCCCTTCCCACCCTACCCAGGATTTCCATGTCGCCTGGCGTTCTCTCAGTGCTTGGGTACGAGAATTTCAAAGCCATACTTCGGCGCGAGGGTCATCATCTTCTGGATTTCGGAGTAGGGAACTTCGGCCGGTGGCGGCAACGTCAGAGATGGCGCCGGCACGCTGCATTCTCTGAAGAACTCTTCTATTCCGGCCGGCACGTTGAGCACCAGGATCCGCACCTGCTCCGAATCGATCGTAAACGAGTGCGGAATGTCGCGTGGCGCGAAGACGCTGGTGCCCGGGCCGGCTTCGATCGTCTGGTCGCCGATGGAAAAGGTCATCTCGCCCTCGAGCAAGTAGAAGGTTTCATCTTCCCGATGATGGATGTGCCGGGGCGGAACATTGCCTTTTCGGGCGATCTGCTCCGTCAGGGCGAATCGCCCCTGCGTTTCCTTACCTGTTGCGAGGAATGTCAGCAGCCAGCCTGTGTACCAAACCGAATGCTCAAGGGACTGCCGGTTTCTGCTAAATGCGATGAGTTCGTTTGCCCCCGTCGTTCCCGTGACCTGCGTCGCCATGATAGATCCCCCCTGAGTATGAAACTCCTGCCTAGGCCAGTGGAAAGTGCCTGGCCACAAATCGCCTGGATTCTAAAAGGCCCGTTGAACCAAATTTTCCGATGTGAACCCTGAGACGCACACTGTACACTACTTCTGCTCTCCGACACAACGAATTTGCCGCCTGAGTCGGCCCTTGGGCGAGATTGCGGGATTTCGATTAAACCCTTGAGCTCCTCATCTCAGCAGCGTACGGGCGCCGAGCAGGCAGCAGCCTACTCATAGATGGGTGCTTTGGGGACCCCACCACTTGGCATAGGGAAGCGAGAGGGCAAGTCCACCGGGGGAGCTCCAGCATGTCCTTCTGGAAAGTGGGGCCAGATGGGATACCGACCGAAGTACGGCAAACTGGCGATTTCCCAGGCTCGAGTTTTCACATAAACTGTGCAAATTCCACGCGATTTATATCAAATACTGTGCATCTTGGTGAGGTGAAGCGCTGCCGTGTAACCCTTTTGCGATCGGAGCCTGGCAACGCCCGGCAATGCCTGGCAACTATCCCCCCATATTTTGAATCACCACACCGCCTGTGTGGTGCGTCAGAGTTTGTGCGAAAGATGCAGACTAAATGCGAAAACTCCGAATCGAGGTGCTTGGTCGTGGAGGAGAAGTCGGCTGAGAACTCACGCTGAAAGTGGTAGACGAAACCCAGGGCCGGCCATTCCATTGAGCCCGAACGTGCCGACCACGGTCCATCCGCAGTATTACTCAACATAGTTGCGATGGGTGTATACTTGGGCGCATCGAAGGGGCTAACCAAAACTTCGGGCCGGAGCTATCGGCCCTGGGCGCTGAAACGGAGAAGGGCGGCGTGACATCCTCAATTCCGTCGCTCGTGAGCAAAGCCGATAGGGGTGACGAGTCAGCTGCGGCGGAACTTTTCGCCGCTCTGTATTCCGAACTTCATCGCTTGGCCCAGCGCGAACTTGGGCGTCCGGGGGGCCTGGTGAGCCTCAGTGCTACAACCCTCCTGCACGAAGCGTACCTGGACATGGCCGGGCGGAGCGGAGCTTCGTTTCCCGACCAGGCCCGATTCATGGGTTACGCCGCGCGAGTGATGCGCGGGTTGATCATTGATAACGCGCGCCGCCGGTGCGCCGTGAAACGAGGCGGACAGTTCGAGATCACTCGCCTGGGAACCCAACTCGCGGAGCCTTACGCGGAAGAGAGCGAGCTTGCGCCTCTCAGCAATGCCCTGGACGAGCTCGCCAAGACGGACCGCTCACTCGCCGAAATAGTTGACCTGAAATTTTTCTGCGGCTTCTCGTCCGCGGAGATTGCGGCCATGCAAGGTGTTTCGGAGCGCACTGTGCAGCGAAAGTGGGAAAGAGCTCGCATTTATCTGCACCGCGTGCTTCGCGGGTTTTCACCGAAGTGAGATGCATATGCCCCCCGACACTCCAGAGCGGTGGCAAGCGCTGAGCTCGTACCTGGATCAGGCGCTCGAAATGACTACCCAGGAACGCGACGCTTGGCTGGAGTCTCTACGCGAGCGCGATGCGGAATTGGCCGCCGAGTTACGTGCTCTCCTTGAAGAACACCGAATGCTGGAGCAGGAGGGCTTTCTCGAGCAGACCGTGGCCCCGCCCGTCCCGCATCCCGCTCTCGCAGGGCAAGCGATCGGCGCCTATACCTTGAAGTCACTCATCGGCGAAGGAGGGATGGGCAGCGTCTGGCTGGCGGAGCGCAACGACGGGCGCTTTGAACGCAGAGCCGCCGTCAAGTTTCTGCGCGCCTCGCTCCAGGGCCGAAGAGGCGCGGAGCGTTTCAAGCGTGAAGGCGCTATCCTCGCCCGTCTAGTACACCCTCACATCGCCCAACTGCTCGACGCCGGCGTTTCCCTCGCCGGCGAGCCGTATCTGGTACTTGAATACGTCGAAGGGGAAGACATCGTCGAATATTGCAACCACCGCCGGCTGTGCGTGGAAGCGCGCGTCCGCCTGTTTCTCGACGTGCTGGCGGCGGTTGCGCATGCCAATGCGAACCTGATTGTCCATCGCGATCTCAAGCCGTCCAACGTGCTGGTCGCCGCGGACGGGCAGGTGAAGCTCCTCGATTTCGGCATCGCCAAGCTCTTGGAGAATGAAGGGGCGGAAGGGAATGCCACGCTGCTGACGCGCGAAGGCGGAGGAGCCCTGACGCCCCAGTACGCGGCGCCGGAGCAATTGACCGGCGGCCCTGTGACCACGGCCACGGACGTTTACGCAGCGGGAGTGTTGCTTTATGCGCTGCTGACCGGCCGCCACCCCGTCGGCCCCGCGTCGCACTCCACAGCCGATCTGGTCAAGTCCATTGTGGAGGTCAATCCGCCGCGCGCCTCCGAAGCCGCGGGTGGAAAAGACGGTGCCCATGCCTCGGCCGCCCAGCGCGCCACTTCACCCGACAGACTTCGGCGCCTGCTGCGCGGGGACCTGGACACGATTATTGCCAAAGCCCTCAAAAAGAATCCGCAGGAACGCTATCCTTCCGCCGCTGCCCTGGCCGGCGATCTCCGCCGCTACCTCGGACACGAGCGAGTGAGCGCCCGGCCGGATACCCTCGCCTATCGGACGGCGAAGTTCCTGCGGCGGTACTGGCTGCCGGTCTCGGCAGCATCCCTCATCATGCTGAGCCTTGCGACGGGGCTTTACGTAGCCAACCGTGAACGAATCATTGCCCAAGATCGATTCGCACAGCTCAAGCAGCTCTCCAGCCACATTTTTGATCTGGACAGCGAAATTCGCGATCTCCCGGGCTCCACGCAAGCCAGGCAGCGCCTGGTAACTATGGCCCTGGAATATCTCGACGGCCTCGCAGCCCATACGCGCGGCAATGTGGATTTGACGGAGGACCTTGCGCAAGGCTACTGGCGCGCGGGGCGGATTCAGGGAGTGCCTGTGGAGCTCAACCTGGGCGAACCCGCCAAGGCCGAGGCCAGCCTCAAGCGCGCCGACCAGCTGATGGATGTGGTGCTTTCCTCCCGCCCCAACGACCCGACAGCGTTGCTCGTTTCGGCCAATATTGCGAACGATCGCATGATTCTGGCCGAGGAGGCGGGGGAAAACGCCGACGCCTTGGCCTACGCGAACAAATCGGCTGCAAGGACAGACGCTCTCCTGCGCAGGGGTAGCGCTCGGGACTCCGATCGCATTGCCGCGGCGAGAATTTACGGAAACATCGCGCTGGCGGACATCAATATGCATTTGTACGAACAAGCGATTCCTTACGCAGAACGATCTGTCGAAATCACCCGCGGCGTCCCCTCGGCACGCTACCGCGTAGCCCAGGGTCTTAGCCTGCTGGCTAACGCCCAGCGCTATGAGGGTGATTTGGGCCGAGCGCTCAAGAATATACAAGAAGCTCGAAAGATCGCCGAGGCCGCGGCCTATCAAAATCCTACCGAGCGCGCGATTGATGAATACGGCATTCTGCTGCGTGAAGGGTACATCTTGGGGGAAAATGGAGGCGTGAATCTCGGCCGTCCCCGAGAAGCCGTGGAGCCCCTTCAAAAAGCATTCAGCATGGAGGACAAGCTGGCCCGTGAGGATCCGAGTGACGCGGTCAGCCGCGACCGACTCGTGACCTCCGGACTGGCCTTAGGAAATGTTCTGCGCGAGTGGGATCCGCAACGGGCGCTGGCCGTTTACGACCTGGCCCTGAAACGCAACAAGGAGATCCACGAGAGCCCGCCCACGTTGCGCGATCGCGCCCTCCTGCTGGCCAATTCGGCCTACGCTCTCGGCCGTTTGCACCGGCCCGCCGCAGCCAAGCAACGCATTCAGGGCGCGCTGAGTATCCTGAAGAAAACGAAGGACTACCCTGCCGCAAGGATCAAGCTTGACAGCGAAGCCTTTGTCGTCGCATCCGCGCAGGCTGATTTCGAAGCTGAAATGGGGCACGCCCATCGCGCCACCCAGCTCTACGAGCAACTGCTCGCCAGGGTGATGGCAACCCGTCCTGCAGCCTTTACCGACCTCCGCGACGCGCCCGGGATGTCGCGTCTCTACGAGAACCTGGAACGACTTTATCGCCGCTCCGGTGAGACGGCGAAAGCTCAGGACATGGAGTCGCGTCGAATCAAACTCTGGCAGTTGTGGGAACGCAAGCTCCCCAACAATCCGTTTGTTCTCCGCCAGATCGCCGCGGCGGCAGACTCATTCCCTCACTCTTAGGGTCTGGCGAATCCCCAGCCGGTTTGGAAGATTCCCCCTTCTTCCGCTCCTGATGGTTCCCGCCTTTCCGCCCAGCTTCGCTTCGGCCCCCACGTGGCGGTTCCCAGAGCTGCAGTCAAGACCCGCACGGACCGGTTGTTGCTTCATAAAATCTGTTCCGGCCTGTCGTTTTTCCCCTTCTTTTTACGATTTAACTAGTGAAGGGCGAATTCAGAATTTGGGTTGCATCGGCATTTCCCTGCCCAGGGGAGATCTGTATGGGACTTGGGCCGACGCGGGCGGAGTGCCCGGCTAGCAGTCAGTGGTCAATTCAAAACTCACGGAGGTAGGAATGAGCAGAACTGACACAGAACGTTTCGTAGCAGATGTAAAGGGCAGCCCAGAGTTGCGGAAGGCATTGGACGGCAAGGTGGGGATTCCTGCGATGGTGGAAGTGGCGACTGCGCATGGATACGAAATTACCGAGGCCGACGCGCGGGAGTATTTGGCGGCAAACACCAACGTGGAACTCAGCGATGAGCAGCTCGAAGACGCCGCTGGGGGCAACCCTAACACCGTCATAGCCGGTTCTTGGTACGTCCTGACCAAGGCCTATTAGGCCCTGCGGGTCGGGTGCGCTGGGATTTGACCACCTGCCTTGCAGGCCGGGCCGCCGGATCGGCGGGCGAAAGGCCGCGAATAAGGCTAAGGGGGACGTGTGGGCGCCGCCTTAAAAGAATGCATTCCGCGAAATATCGCCGCCGAAAAATACCGGGAGGCGCATGCCAAGCGCACTCTCCAAGAGCTTCGGACGCTGGCCGAAATCAAGCGGTTCATAGAACGGCGGATTGCCGACCCGCGGTTCAGAGAAGCGTTGGCTCAAAGCGCCGATGAGTCCAGGCGGGCAGCGGAGAGTTACGGCATCGGCGTCGATCCCCGGCAGTTGTTGCCGCTGTTTGAACCCGGCCTGGCGCACATCCGCTTCTCGAAAGAATCGGGCAGTTGGCCCCTCGTGAAACTCTGGGACGATTACGTCTCCGACTCGCTCAAGTGTCTGGAGATTTTTGAGCGGGCGGGGGATTGTGCGGCGGTAAATCCGCGTTTTCATGCTTGGCGGCAGCGGCAAATTCATCGCTGCAAGAGCGAGCTGGATTCCGCTTCCGCAAGGGCAATCACTCATCCCATCCTGGCTTTTGAGGTTTCGACCGGTTGCTCCATTGGCTGCTGGTTCTGTGGTGTCTCGGCGAGCAAGCTCGGGGGCAACTTTCTCTACACGGACGAAAACGCGCGGCTCTGGCGCGCCATCCTGGAGCAGGCCGTCGAACTCTTTGGCAGCGCGGCCCAAACAGGGTTCTGCTACTGCGCGACGGAACCTTCTGACAACCTCGACTACCCGAAATTCATAGAAGACTATTACTTCGTTACCGGCAGCTTGCCGCAAACCACCACGGCAGCCCCGCTCAGGAATCACGCCTTCACGCGCCGAGTGCTTGAACTAGCCAGCCGCTACGGTTGCACGAACACGCGTTTTTCCATCCTCTCGCTGGGAATACTCAACCGGGTTCACAAGGAGTTCACCGCGCGAGAACTCTTGAATGTGGAGCTGGTGCTGCAAAACCGGGAATCGCTGGCCATCAAGGCCGTGGCGGGCAGGGCGAGAGAGCGGTTTGAAAAGCCGGCCGGAAGAGCTACGAACCAGGAGGCCCAGACGACCATCGCTTGCGTGACCGGTTTCCTGGTCAATATGGTGACCCGGACCATTCAATTGATAACGCCGACCCGAGCAAGCGAGCGATGGCCACTGGGCTATCGGGTTTATGGCGAGCGCCGGTTTGAGTCAGTGGCCGAATTCCGCGCCGCCATCGAAGATCTCATTGCCACTCACATGGGCGATGAAGTCGAGGCAGAAAGCGTTCTGGCCTTCCGGAGTGACCTGTGTTACCAGCGTGACGGTCAGGGGTTCACACTCAAAAACGCGCATAGGTCGTTCGCGCTCAACGGGTTTGCGGGTGCGGCGGAACTTGGCGATTTGATCCATGAAGGCCATCGGACCGCCGGCCAGATTCAGGCGGCTTTGGTGGATCACGGAGCCGACGTGCTGGCTGTGGCGGGCGCGTTGCAGAAGTTGTTTGAAGCCGGGGTGCTGAATGATGACCCTCTGTGCTGCGGCGTGGCTTCCGAGGCATCGCTTGCAGCCGCCATAGGCTAGCGGGCGGCCACGGCAATCGAACCCCCCTTTCTTGCCAGGCACGGGGGGAGCGGTTTTGCGGCAGCGCGGCGGAGCCGGAGCGGAATGCGCGCACGGTGTGCTTGACCAAATCTTTCTGGAAAGTGGGGTCAGATGGAATGCCGACTGGAGTACGGCGAACTCGCGATTTCGCAAGATCGAGTGACCTGCCCCCTGCCGTTGTACCACATTCTAGGTTAGTCTCGACACGGTTCCTCCCGGGTGGAGCGGAGCGGAACCCGGGAGGAACGGTAGTGTCGCTTCTGGGGCCGGTGCCCGGTAGCCCAACG
>JBJKQV010000185.1:0-3483 GCA_046704985.1 Terriglobia bacterium | reverse complement strand
CCACCCCGTCCCGCACACACGCGCGCCACCGAGACGCCGCCCCACGCGCCGCGCCCCCGGGCCCCGGCCCCCAACGGCAGTAGCGAAGCGACGAGTCTCCGAGGGCAGTGTCCTAATCTGCGAAAGCGGGTTACGTGCCACGCTATCGTTTGGCAGGGAGAATGCTAGGTCGTAGAGAAAGCTACTTCTGAGAAATCAGACCCTCAATTGCAGAAATTGCTTGCTCCGCTGCTATTAGTTGCTGGTCATCAGACCGCGCAGGCACTGGCGTGGGATGCTCTTCTTTGTCCGAGAGTCTCTTCTGAAAAGAGATAGAAAATCCAGGAACTTCTTCGCTTAGTACGTCAATGATTGCCTGCATTTTACGCCGTGTGTCCTCTAGAGCTTGGTCTCGTATCATAAAGTATCTGCGCAAGGTTTCCAGTTCATCGGGCATCTGACTTCTCCTCCCGTTGGCTATTTTAGGTCCTTGCAGAAAGGCAAATCCGCGTCATTCTTTGGTGTATATCCCTTTAGGATGTCCTGTGCACTATAAGATGTGCGGGGTGGTCCAGACCAACAAGCTTGGTTGGTCCTTGTATCGAACATAATGTAAGGATGGTCGCCTTTGGGCTGAATGAATCGGGGTTTTCTCAGCAAGGCAATTCCGAAAATAACGCAAAGGATTGCCAGAATAGCGCACAGGGTTGAGAGGACGATTAGTAGGTTCTTGTTCGACATGAGGTTTGAGTGGCGGGAGGTCCAGGCAGGAGCTTCATATAGACTCTCCCACCATCCGCGAGGCCATAAGACTGGCGTCCGCGCCTCCCGCCGCCCGCATATTACCACTTGCTAAAGCATACAAGCAATCTAGATATATCAACCTAGGACGGTACCCATTTTTGCAACGGAAGCCTGCTGCTATGGTCATGACTTTGCTCTCCTGCTCACGTGGCGTAGGCGGAGTATAGGGCCTGCGGGGAGCCGGGTAAAGCGGTCTATTTGGCCGCAAAGGGGGCTGGTAGGGGTTCTTGGGATATGGGCCAGTGCCCATTTTCTTAGTCTCCTTTCAAATTAGGACAGCACCTCTCCGAGTGGTGCGTTGACCGCTCTTTGCGTGCGGAGATATACTCGCAACGTCCCAACGCATTCCGCGGCGCGGAAGACCGTTGCGCCGGAGCTTCCGCTTCGTTCGCCGGGAACGTCCGCGTGGAAGGATTTTGGTGAAGCCCGCCCCGCTCATTCGCGAATTGACGGAGATCGTCGGGCCGCAGGGCGTTCTGTGGCGTCCCGAAGACTTGCTGCTCTACGCTTATGACGCCCTCTCCTCGCTCGGCCCGCCGCAGGCGGTGGTGTTTCCCGAGTCGACCGAGCAGGTGGTGCGCCTGGTGCGCCTGGCGGCGCATCGGAAGCTGCCGGTGGTGGCGCGCGGCGCGGGCACGGGGCTGAGCGGCGGCGCGGTGGTGGCCGAGGGCGGCATTGTGCTGGGCCTGGCGCGCATGAAGAAGATTCTGGAAATCGACCTGGAAAACCAGCGCGCGCGTGTGCAGCCGGGCGTCGTGAACCTTGACCTCTCCTTCGCCGTCGCCGATCAGGGCTACTTCTACGCGCCTGACCCTTCCAGCCAGAAGGCTTGCACGCTGGGTGGCAACGTGGCGGAAAATTCCGGCGGTCCTCACACCCTCGCCGACGGCGTGACCACCAACCACGTGCTCGGACTGACCGCGGTGCTGCCCGACGGGGAAGTGATTCACACCGGCGCCGCGCACTGGGACCGCCCGGGCTACGACCTGACGGGGCTGCTGGTGGGTTCGGAAGGGACGTTGGCCATCGTCACCGAAATCACCGTGCGCCTGCTGCGCAAGCCGGAAGCGGTCAAGACCCTGCTGGCCGTCTACGACCAGGTGCTCGACTCGACGCGCACCGTGGCGGCGCTCACGGCGCGCGGCATCACCCCGGCGGCGCTGGAAATGATGGACGGCTTCACGCTGCGCGCCGTCGAGGACGCCACGCGCGCAGGCTACCCGAAGGATTCCGCCGCCGTGCTGCTCATCGAGGTGGAAGGCCTGAGCGAGGCCGTGGAAGAGGACGCGGATGCGGTGGAGGCGGTCTGCCGCGAAAACCGCGCGCGCGAGGTCCGCCGCGCGCGCTCGGAAGCGGAACGCGCCTTGCTCTGGAGCGGCCGCAAGAACGCCTTCGGGGCCATCGGGCGCATCAGCCCCAGCTTCTACGTTCAGGACGGCGTCATCCCGCGCACCCGGCTGCCCGAGATGCTGGAGTTCATCACCGAGGTGGGACGCCGCTATCGCCTGCAGGTCGGCAACATCTTCCACGCCGGCGATGGCAACCTGCACCCGTTGCTGATGTTCGACGCGCGCCACCGCGACGAGTGCACGCGGGTGGTGAAGGCGGCGGAGGAGATTATGCGCAAATGCGCGGAGATGGGCGGCTCGATCACCGGCGAGCACGGCGTGGGTTTGGAAAAGCGCGACCTGATGCCGCTCATCTTTTCCGAGGACGACCTGGAGATGATGCGTACCGTCAAGGACCTCTTCAATCCCGCTGGGTCGTTTAATCCCGCCAAGCTTCTCCCCACCGGCAAGATGTGCGGCGAGCTGCGCGTACAGGTTTCTTCGGGAGGCGAGGGATGAGCCCCGAAGGCGGGAAGGCGCTCACCGGGATCGTGGGCGCGGAGCGGTTCTCGACCGGCCCCGTCGACTGCGCGGCGTTACGCGTGGACGGTCTCACGCCCTCGGCGGTGGTCTATCCCGCTTCGGCGGAGCAAACGGCGCGCGCTCTCGCCTGCGCGGTCGAGCACGGACTGGCGGTCGTTCCGTGCTGCAACGCGACCAAGCTCGGCATCGGCAATCCGCCCCGGCGCTACGACGTGGCGTTCTCGGTCAGGGACATGACCGGCGTCCGGCACTACGAGCCCGACGACTTGACGCTCAGCGTCGAGCCGGGAATGAAATTGGCGGAGCTCCAGCACCTGGTGGGCCAGCGCGGGCTCTGGCTGCCGCTCGACCCGCCGGGGGACGGGCGCGCCAGCCTGGGCGGCATTGTGGCCACCAACGCCGCCGGGCCCCTGCGCTTACGCTACGGCGCGCCGCGCGACATGGTGCTGGGCATGAAGATCGCCACCCCCGCCGGCAAGGTCGTCAAGACCGGCGGGCGGGTGGTCAAAAACGTGGCAGGATACGACCTCGGCAAGCTGCTCATCGGTTCGTGCGGAACGCTTGGCGTGATCGTGGAAGTGAGCCTGAAGCTTTTTCCTTTGCCCGCCGAGCGGGCGTCACTGGCTTTGAGCGTGCCGGGGCTCGATGCGGCGCGGGATCTGCGCCGGGGAATTCTGACCTCGCCGCTTTCACCGCTGCGCATGGTGCTGCTGGAAGGCTCGGCCGGCGAGTCGGTGGGCGGAGCGGCCGCGAGCGCCAAGACGCAGCTTTGGGTCGAGGTGGCGGGTTCGGCGCGCGTCGTCGAGCGTTCGGCGCAGGTGTTGGAGGA
>JBJKQV010000184.1:0-13717 GCA_046704985.1 Terriglobia bacterium | reverse complement strand
GCTCCCAGCACGGCGACTTTGCGAATCTCGCCCACCTTGTCCTCCGCAGTAAGGGATTTTATGACGCGGGCATTATCTCGGAGATTGGAAACGAGGTCAAGAGCCGCCCCGCCCTACTTGGTGGGTTCCATCTCCAGGGCGTTGTTGAAGCGGTTGAAGTAATTGAAGAGGCCGGCCACCGCGGCGAGTTCGACGATCTCACCTTCGTCGAAGTGGCGGCGCAGTTCCTCGAACATCCCGGCGGGGATGGCGTTGGAATCGACGGTGAGTTGTTCAGCAAAAGCGAAAGCGGCGCGCTGGCGGGGCGTAAACCCTTCCATGCGTCCCTGGGCGAGCGCTTCCAGGTCCGCCTCCGTGGCTCCGAACCGCCTTGCCAAGGCGGTGTGCGAAGCCAGTCAATACGCGCAGTGGTTGAGATGGGAGACGCGCACCGAAACCAGTTCCTTGAGCAGGCGCTCCACCGTGCCCGAGGTCATCACGGTGCGGAAGTGCGTGGCCATAGTGCGCATGATTTCCGGGCGGTGGGCGGCGGTGCGGAACATGTTAGGCACCTTGCCGCGCTCCTTGAGGAAAGCGTCAAAGGTCCCGCGCGCCTCCTCGGGCGCCTGGTCGGGAGCAATTTTGGAGAGACGAGGCATAAAAGGCAGCAAACAGTTTACAGTGAACGGACCCAGGCGGAGGGCTCAAAGCCCGGGCGCGGTCTTCAAGAACCCTGGTAGCCGGCCAGGAACTGCTTCATGACCGTTTCGTTGATCTTCAGCTCGCCGGAGCGCTGCATCTGGTCCTTGAGGCTCTGCTCGTAGAGTTCGAAGGTAAGCTCGCGCTTCTGCTGCACAAGCTGGGTGGCGATCTGATCTTTCTGGGCGGCGAAGTCAGCCTCGTTGGCGGGGACGCGGGCGAGCACCTTGAAGACCACACTGTTGTTCCCCGACTTCACAACGCCGCTGGTGGCTCCGATGGGCAGGGTGAAAGCTTCCGGCAACTCCGACCCCGGCCCCAGGCCGGGAACGAAGTCGGAAGCCTGCTGGGTGAAGTCTTTGCTTTCGGTCACGCTCAGGCCCAACTTCCGGGCCACCGCCTTGAAGTCACCCTTTTGGGCGGCCGCGGCGAACTCCTCCGCCTTCTTCCTGGCCAGCTCCGGCGCCTGCGCAGCGCGGTAATCCTCGGCCACCGCCGCGCGCACATCCTGGAAAGCCGGAACGTGCATGGGCTCGACCTTCACCAACTGGATGATCGCCGTCCCCTTGGGCACCGTGAAGGGCTGCCCCACTTCGCCGGGGCGCAGTTGGTAAGAGAGGTTGGCAAATGAATCGCTGTTGCCGAAATCGGGGACCACCTGCTTGTAGCGGAACAGGGGCGTCTCTTTGACTTCCAGACCCGCCTTTTGGGCCAGGGCGGCAAACTGCTGGGGATCGGCCTTGAGCTTGGCGTCGAGGTCGTTGGCGAAGCTGGCCTGGGCGGTCGCGAGCTTTTCCTTCTCGAGCTTGGCCTGGATGGCGCCCTTCACCTCGTCGAAAGTCTCGACGTGGGCGGTTTGCTTGTCCAGAACCTTGATGATGTCAATGCCGTATTCGGCGTGGATGAGGCCGCTCGTCTGGCCGGGCTTGAGCGAGAAGGCGGCGTCCTCGAAAGCTTTGACCGCCTGCCCGTGCTGGATCCAGCCGATCATGCCGCCCTGCGCGGCGCTCGCGTCCTCGGAGTACTTGCCCGCCAGGTCGGCGAAGCTCTTGCCGGCGCGCACTTGCGCCAGCACACTCTCGGCGGTCTTCTCGATGGCGGCGACTTCCTGGGGGGTCTTGCCGGCGGTCTTAAAGAGGATGCGCGCCACCTTCACGCGGTCGGGGACGTGGTAGTCGGCCAGGTGCTGGGTGTAGTAGGACTTCAGCTCGTCGTCGGTCACCTTCACCTGGCTGCGGATCATCTCCGGGTCAATGATCACGTAGCGGACCTGGCGCTCTTCGGGCACCTGGTAGCGGGTGGGATTCTGATTGAAGAACTTCTGGAGCGCCGAGTCGGTGACGGGCACCTCGTGAAGGAGCTTGCTGGGATCGAAAAGGACGTAGGCGATGCGAGCCTTGGCGTTGCGGCGCAAGAATTCCTGATGAATCTCGGCGGGCGAGACGCGCACGCCGTCGGTGACCAGGGCGCGCATCTTGCTGCTCAGCATCTGCTCGCGCAGCGCGGCCAGGAATTCCGGCACGGTCATGCCCGTCGCCTGCTGGAACAGCGCGTCGCCGATGAACTTGCCGTTGGGATAGATGCCCGGAATGTCGTGGGCGGCGCGCAGCAGCTCGGCGTTGGTGACCACGATGCCCATCTTCTGCGCCTCGAGTTCGAGGGCGCGACGATAGATCATCTGGTCGAGCATGGCGGGCGCCAGGCCCGCCACCAGTTTGGAGTCGTAATTGGGGCTGACGCCTTGCAGGCGCCGGCGGATGGTTTGGCTCAGATCCTGGGTGGTGATCTTTTGGCCGCCGACGTTCGCCAACACGTTGGTTTGGCCTTGGCTGGTGTCGCCGCCCCCCATGGGAGTGAACATCACCACCATGCCGATGGAGACGATCCCCATGAACACGATCAGCAGGTAGCGCTTCAGCGCCTCGCGCTTGCGGAATAGTCTGAACATGCAAGTCCCTCGATTTCAATTAAACCTTTCTATTATAACCCCCGGGGGCAGGTTTGGAAACCCGCGCTTAGGCGAGGACGAATAGGAAGCGCACGGCGATGCCCAGGGCGGTGGCGAGCAGGAACGTATAGCCGGCGGCCAGGGCGGTGAGCTTGGTGCCGATCTCCTTGAGCAGCGAGCCCAGGGTGGCCAGGCAGGGAAAATAAAAGGTGACGAAAATCGTGAAGACCACCAGTTGCGCGGCGGTGAGGACGGAGTTCAGGTGGGTGGTGCCCAGAACCTGCACCAGCATGATGAGGGTCAGTTCCTTGCGCAGGGTGCCGAAAATGAGGATGGTGCCCAGGGCGGCGGGCAGGCCCAGGAGGCTTCCCAGGGGCGCCCAGGCGGCGTTGAACAGGGCGTCCCAGCCGAAGTGTTCCATGATACCCAGCAACACGCTGCCGCCCACCAGCAGCGGCCAGGCGACGAGCACGAACTCGCGCAGGCGCAGCCAAACCTTCATGGTCACGGCGCGCGCCGTGGGCCAGTGGTAATTGGGCACCTCGAGAACCATGCCCGCGCTCACCTCCGGCCAAATGCGCGTGAGCAGCCAGCCGGAAAGCAACACCACCAGGGCGTCAAAAGCGTAGATGCCCAGCGCCCAGGCGGGGCCGAGGTAGAAAGCCACCAGGGCAAAGATCACCATGGAACGCGCCGAGCACGGCACCAGGATGCTGAGCACCGAGGCCAGAAAGCGGTCGCGCCGTGAGGGCAGGATGCGCGTGGCCATGCACGCCGGAACGCTGCACCCGTAGCCGAGAATGAGAGGCAGCATGGACGTGCCGTGCAACCCCACCCGGTGCAGCAAGCCGTCCATCAGGTAGGCGACGCGGGGCAGATACCCGAGGTCTTCCAAAATCGCCAGCCCCACCAGGAAAGGCACGAGATAAGGCAGGACGATTCCGATGCCGCCCGCGAAGCCGTCCCAGGTGCTGCGCGCCAGGTCGAAACTCAGCGTGCCGGGCGTGAGTCCGGCGGCCAGGCGCGCGAACCACTGGTCCATGTGCCCGAGCAGCGCCGTCTCCAGCGCGTTGCCCACGCCGAAAACCGCCCAGAAGAAACCCACCAGGATGAGCAGCAAGATCGGGTAGCCCCAGAAGCTGTGCAGGAGGACGTTGTCGAGGGCGTGGCGGATGTCGGGGCGGGGGCGGCCGACCGTGGCCGACTCTTCAAACAGGCGCATGGAGCGGTCGTGGCGCTCCGACATGATAACGGAGTCGGCGGGACGGCCGTGCGAGCGCTCCAACGCCTCGCTCACCTGGCCGGCCAAGGCGCGTGATTCCGGCGTAGCCTCGGCCAGAAATTCCGCGTCACCTTCCGCCATCCTTACGGCGCGAAAACGCGCCGGCAAAGAGGACGTGCCGGACGGCAGCCGGCTTTGCAGCTTTCCCAACAGTTCTTCCACGTCGCGGTGCCAGGCGAGGGCGGGCGCCGGACCCGGGGGCCGGCCGGCCTGTTCCTTGACGCGCGCAAACAATTCGCGCACTCCGTCGCCGCGCGCGGCCACCGTCGTCACCACCGGCACGCCGAGCAGCTCCTGCAAGCGCTCGGGCGAGATGGTGATGCCCTTGTGCCGCGCCTCGTCCATCATGTTCAGGCACACCACAAGCGGCCGGCGCAGCTCGCGCAGCTCCAGCGTAAGCTCCAAGCTGCGGCTGAGCAGCGAGGCGTCCAGGACGTTGACGATCAGGTCGACGTCGGTGTGAAACAGGAAGCGTTGCGCCACCTGTTCGGCTTGGGAGGAAGCGCGCAGCGAGTAGATTCCCGGCAAGTCGGCGAGCTCCACGACCGAGCCGTTCAGCCGCACCTTGCTCCAGGTCAGTTGCACGGTGGTGCCGGGAAAATTGCCGGTGGCGGAACGATAACCCGCGACGGCGTTGAACAGCGTGCTTTTTCCGCAATTAGGTTGCCCAACCAGAGCGACCTTCATGACAGCACCCGCACTTTCACCTTGCGCGCCAGGCCGCGGCCAATGGCCACCGTGCCGCCCGGGCCCTCCACCAGAACGGGGCCGCCCAGGGGTGCGGTGCGGCGCACGTTCAAGGTCTCACCGGGACGAATTCCCAGTTGTGCCAGCGCGCCGGACGCTCCCCGGCCTCCCGCGATGGCCAGCACCAGGACGGTGCTCGAGCGGCGCACGCTATAGAGCAAGGCCGTGTCGGCTTCTTCTTTCGCGCTGCGGGAGGTCCCTTGAGCTGCTTTGGGTGGAACCATGCTTTTCCCTTGCTAACAGCTTCGGTAGTTGCAACTTGGCTGCCACTAAGCCCATCCTCAAAAGTGTTTGTTTGCAGCGTATTGCGCTTCGCCGCGGCGCGGCAGGCTTGCCCGGCGCGCAATTTGACGCAGGCAAACAAGTGAAGCCGCGCAGCCCGGGCGCACCTTCCAATGCCCCACGGCGCGCTGCGCGGCGCCACGGGACACTTCCCTGCGGCGGGCAAATTATCTTGACCCCGGGAGTTTGTTGGGACCAAAATAGGTCGGTTTGGTACCGCCACCATGGGCAACTCTACACCTACGCCGCCGTCCCCTCCTCCTCCTCCCCGTCACGAACACGAACATTCCTACGAGGTGGAGTGGACAACCATCTCCTACCGGACCATCGCCTTCTATTCCTTCCTGGCCCTGCTGCTGATCGGTTTCGTCGTCTACCTGATTGCCCCTCACTATATCAGCGGCAAAGTGCGCCAGGCGCTTTCGGCGATTTCGGCGGGACTGGCGGGGACGACGGAGAGTGAGGGCACGCCCTCCAAGCGCGACGCGCACTTCGTCAACATCGACGGCACGGTGCGGGTGAAGAAGGCGCAATCGCAGCAGTGGATTCGCGCCGACTACAACACCAGCTTGCAGAAGGGCGATTTCATTCAGACGGGCTCGGACGGAGTGGCGCGGATTATTTTCGCCGACGGCACCAACTACGTGCTCAAGCCCGAGTCGCTGATCGTGGTGGAAGAGAGCCGCGAAGACCCGGTCACCAAGGCGACGCGGGTGGCCGTGCAGGTGACTTCGGGGGCGGTAGACCTGTCGACGGGCCGCTTCGAGGTGCGCGGCTCCACCTCCCAGGTCTCCTTCGAGAACGCCGTCGCCAGCCTTTCGGAAGACAGCCGGGCGGTGGTGCGCAACGACCCGGGCAAGAACGTCCACCAATTCACCGTGGACCAGGGCAGCGCCGACGTGACGCGCGGCTCCACCTCCATGCGCCTGGGGCAGTACGAGCAGGTCTCTTTCCGCGAGGGTGAGCCGGGACTGGTGCGCCGGAAGGTGATCGCCCCTCCCACCCTCATCGATCCCCAGAACATGGCGCTCACCCTGACCAAGGACGCCAAGAGCACCCCCGTGCGTTTCTCCTGGACGCCGGTTCCCGGCGCGGTGGCCTACCGGCTGGAGATTTCTCCCTCCGGCATGTTCTCCAACCTGGCGGCGGACAAGAAGGTGCGCGGCAGCACCTCCACGCAAATCAGCGGGCTGGACGAAGGGACGTACTACTGGGTGGTCAGCTCGATCGACGCCCAAGGAGGAGAGAGCCAGCCCAGCTCGCCCAACCGATTCAACCTGGTGCAGCAGGTGCAGGCCGGGCAGAAAGCCTTCCTGGAAATCACCAAGACGATCCTGCACGGGCGGGTCGTGGAGGTGGTGGGCCGGACCGAGCCGGGTTCGACGGTCATCATCAATAACGAGCAGGTTTTTGCCATCGCCCCCGACGGCACCTTCCGGCATTTCACGTCGCCGTTGCCCAAGGCCGGGGCCAACCTGATTACCATCACGGCGCAGAATCGCAAGGGTGAGACCAACACCATCCGCAAAAGTATCGTCGTCGAGTGACGTAGCCGTCCGGGTAGCATTCAAAATCCAATAGGGCAGGTTCGACAGTGGGAATGAGTTTTCGTTCGGTCTTCAGCATGTTTTCATCCGACCTCGCGATCGATCTGGGGACGGCGAATACGCTCGTCTACGCCAAGACCAAAGGGGTAGTGGTCAACGAGCCCTCCATCGTGGCCATCAACAAGATGACCGGCGAGATCGAAGCGGTGGGGAAAGAAGCCAAAGAGATGCTGGGGCGCACGCCCGGCAACATCGTGGCCATCCGTCCCTTGAAGGACGGCGTGATCGCCGACTTCAAGGTCACCGAGAAGATGCTCAACTATTTCATCCAGAAGGCGCACAACCGCAAGATGTTCGTCCACCCGCGCATCGTCATCGGGGTACCGAGCGAGATTACGCAGGTGGAGAAGCGCGCCGTGCAGGACTCGGCCATGCGCGCCAAAGCCAGCGAGGTATATCTGGTGGAGCAGGCGATGATGGCGGCCATCGGCGCCGGACTGCCCATCACCGAGCCCTCCGGCTCTATGATCGTCGACATCGGCGGCGGCACCACCGACATCGCCGTCATCTCCCTTTCCGGCATCGTTTACAGCCGCTCGGTACGCGTGGCGGGCAATGAGATGGACGAGGCCGTCACCGCCTACTTGAAGCGCAAGTACAACCTGCTGGTGGGCGAGCGCACCGCGGAACAGATCAAGATGGAAATCGGCTCCGCCTATCCGCTGGAAAAACCCCTGAGCATGGAGATCAAGGGCCGCCACCTGCTGGAAGGCGTGCCCAAGACCATCACCATCGACGACTCGGAGATCCGCGACGCGCTTTCCGAGTGCGTGGCCACCATCCTCAACGCCATCCGCGTGGCCTTGGAGCGCACGCCTCCGGAGCTTTCCGCCGACATCTCGGACCGCGGCATCGTGCTCACCGGCGGCGGCGCCCTGCTCAAGAACCTCGACAAGCGTATCCGCGAGGAAACCGGCCTGCCCGTCTCCATCGCCGAAGACCCTCTGGCCTCGGTGGTGCTGGGCACCGGCAAGATGCTCACCGATTTCAACTTGCTCCGCCGCGTGGCGCTGGAATAGGATAACGGCAGGACGCCCCGCCGGCCGCGCCGGCGCGGGCGCGTCCCGCGCATCCATGTGGCATCGCAACCTCTCGGATTTTCCCCGCTCTTCCCGCCCCCTGCGCGACCCGGGCCCCGAGGTCATGCCGGCGTTCGTGGCGCGCCGCGGTCCCTTCTTTTTTCTGTTGGCGGTGCTGGTCGCCCAACTCCTCCTCCTTTCCGTCCAAATCACGCGCGAGCACAAGGTGCGGTTGATCCAGGTCTGGGCGGTGGCGGCGCTGAACCCCTTCGAGCGCTCATGGCAGTGGCTTTCGCAGGGTGCCTCACACACCTGGCGGAATTACGCGGGACTCTGGGAGGCCGAGGAGGAGAACCGCCGACTGCGCAGCGAGCTCACCTCCGCCCAGGCGAACCTCCGTCAGCTCTCCGGGCAGGCGCAAGAGAACGTCCATCTGCGCGCCCTGCTCGACCTGAAGAACCAGCTCTCGTTCCGCAGCGTGGCCGCCGAGGTGATCGCCGCCAGCCCCGGCGACCGCACCGGCGCGGTGTTCATCAACAAAGGGAGCGACGATGGCCTGACCACGGACCTTCCGGTCACCACCCCCGAGGGTGTTGTGGGCAAGATCATCGCCGTCTTTCCCCACACCTCCCAGGTGCTCCTGCTCACCGACCCCTCGAGCGGCGTGGGCTGCATGCTCGAGAAGACGCACGCCCAGGGCGTGCTCAAGGGCGGCGCCGGCCCGCTGCCCCGGCTCCAGTACATCCTGAAAGACCAGCCCGTCAGCGTGGGTGAGAGCGTCCTCACCTCCGGTCTGGACCAGATCTATCCCAAGGGCTTGCCCGTCGGCACGGTAGCCGCAGAGCACAATGGAAGCGTGTACAAGGAAATTCTGGTTAGGCCGGGAGCCGCCTTGACGCGCCTGGAAAGCGTGCTGGTGCTCACGCGCCAAGCCGCCGCGCCGGCTCCTGCCGCTTCTCGCCGCCGATAACCGCTCTTTTCCGCAATACCCCGCTACCACAACCGCCGAGCTTCTGATAGTCTTCCCTCTCCATGCTTGGACCCAGCCAGCGCACGGTGGAAGTCTATCGCGTCCATCCCCTCACCCTGGGGGTCACGCTCTTTCTCGCCTTCCTCATCCAGTCGGTGCTTCCCCTCACCTTTCCGCAAGCGCGCCTGTTCGACTTCCCGCTGGTGGTTACCATCTATTTCTCTTTTCTGCGGCGCAGCAAGGTGTTCGGGACGGGACTGGGCGCGGTAGTGGGACTGATTCAGGACGCCCTCTCGCACCATTATCTGGGCCTGTACGGAATGGCCAAGGCGCTGGTCGGATACCTGGCCCCTTCGGCGAGCGTCAAGTTCGAGTTGGAAGGGCTCGTGCCACGCTTCATCCTGGCCTCGGTGCTGGTGCTGGTTCACAACGCTTTCCTCTTCGGCCTGGAGCATGCGTTGTTGCAGTCTCCTCCACCCCTCGTTCCCTGGGACATGGCAAGCGGAGTGCTTTTTAACGTAGCGTTGGCGCTGGTAGTTTTCCAACTGCTCGACCGTTTTCGCCGTCCGGCGTAAGGAGGGAGGTGGAAAAGTTTTCCACAGGCCACTCTACCCTTGTCCTCTTCCCTCTCCCTGTGGTAACGTGCTGGTTTGACAGGGGGTTATGCCGGGGTTGCAAGCGAACCTCCGGGGGGTCGTCCAAAATTTCCACTCTCCGCCCGACAGCTCAACGTGCGCGCCCATACCTCCCGGCCTGCCAATCAGCGGCGTAGGCAACAGCCATAATGGAGTTTCGTTTTCCGCAGGACGAAGGCTTCCCCGCTTGGAAGATCGTTGTCTTTCAGTGCCTGGTGGTCGTCGTCTTCTTTGTGATCCTGGCGGGATACTGGCGCCTGCAGATCGGGCAGCACTATCTTTACCAGAAGCGCGCCGACCAGAACCGCATCCGCTACCTCCCCATCATCGCCCCGCGCGGGAAGATTCTGGACCGTGAAGGGCGGGTCCTCGCCGACAGCCTGCCGGCCTTCAGCGTCCTGCTGGAACGCGAGAATCCCGCCGCCCTGACTCCTCAGCGGCTGCAGCAGATTGCCGAGGGGCTGCACATGGACCTCGCGGAGGCGGAGCGCGCCGTGCACAACGCCGCCCACCTGCCCGCCTTCCAGCCCATCGTGCTGAAGACCTCGGCCAACATGCAGGACGTCTCGTTCGTCGAGTCGCACCAGACGGAGTTTCCGGAGCTGGAGCTGATTCAGGTGGAGCGGCGTGTCTACCCGCTGCACCGGGCGGCGGCGGCGGTGCTCGGCTACGTGGGCGAGGTCTCGCAGGAAACCATCGCCGCTTCCCACGGGCGCTACCGGCCCGGCGACCTGGTGGGCAAGACGGGCATCGAGCGCGAGTACAACTCCATCCTGGAAGGGCGCGACGGCATGCGCCGAGTGGTGGTCAACAGCCGCGGTGAGGAGGTGGGCATGCTGAAGCAGATCGATGCCGTGCCCGGACGCAACCTCCGCCTCACCTTGGATCTGGACCTGCAGGTGGCCGCCGAGATGGCCCTGGGCGACCATTCCGGCGCCATCGTGGCCCTCGACCCGCGCACGGGCGAGGTGCTGGCCATGGTCAGTCACCCCGGCTTCGACCCCAACGATTTTGCCGGGCGCCTGGACCCCAAGACCTGGCAGAAACTTACCACCGACCCCCAACACCCCCTGCTCAACAAAGCCATCCAGGCCCACCTCGCCCCCGGCTCGGTCTTCAAGATCATCACCGGCGCCGCCGCGCTGGAAACCGGTGCCATCACGCCCTCGTTCACGGTCTACTGCCCAGGCTACGTCAACTTCTACGGCCACACCTACCACGATTGGATCTGGTGGGAAAAGCGGCAGGGACACGGCGAGGTGAATCTGCATCGCGCCATCGTCATTTCCTGCGACGTCTATTTCTACACGCTGGGCAAGATGCTGGGTATCGACAAGATCGCTTACTACGCCAAAAAGCTGGGGCTAGGCTCGAAGACAGGCATCGACTTGCCGGGCGAGGACCCCGGACTGATTCCCACTCCCGGCTGGGTGGAATCGGTCTACAAGCACCCCTGGTATCCCGGTGAAACCATTTCGGTGGCCATCGGACAGGGGGCCGTCGCCGTCACCCCGCTGCAACTGGCCTATGCGTTGGGAGGGATCGCCTGGGGCGGAGTCTTCTACCGGCCCCACCTGGCCTTCCCCAGCGAGCTGCCGGCGCGCTTCGAGGCTTCCAAAGATACCGTGCACCGCTTTCCGCTGAGGGCCGAAACGGTTTCGGCGCTGACGCGCGGCATGTGGGGAGTCGTCAATGAAGGGGGCACGGGCGCGGGGGCCCGCGCTGCCGGGCTGGATATTGCCGGCAAGACGGGCACCGCGCAGGTGGTGAGCGCCAAGTTGCAGGCCTCGGACCCCGAAGCTTACCGGAACAACGCCTGGTTCGTGGGTTTCTGGCCCACCCATGACCCGAAGATCGTGGTGGCGGCCCTGGTGATGCACGGCCAACACTCCTCCATCGCCGCACCGATGGTCCGTAACGTCATTCTGGCCTATGATCAGGAGCAAAAGCAGCGCCAGCCCCTGGTGGCGCACACCTCGCCGCCTGCGCCCGCCCCGGCCCGCAACAGCACGCCGGCGCTGGCCTCCAATGTTCCGGAAGGAAACCCTTAACCGCCCAGGACTATGAAGCACACGGCGAGCTTTCGCGATTTCGATTGGTTCCTGTTGGGCCTGGCGGTCCTCATCGCCGCCATCGGGGTGGTGGAGATCTACAGCACCACCGCCCACAATCCCGCCCTGGCCAACCAGTATCGCCGGCAGATCTACTGGGTGCTGCTGGGCATCGTGGTGGCGCTGGTGGTCAGCCGCATTGACTATCACATCATCGTCGAGCAGGCTCCCTGGCTCTACGCGCTGAGCGTGCTGGCGCTGGTGGGGCTGCTGGTCGCCGGCCACTCGGTGGCGGGGGTGCGGCGCTGGGTTACCCTGGGAGGAGCCATATCTTTCCAAGTGTCAGAAATCGTCAAGTTGGTTATAATACTCGGGGTGGCGGCTTTGCTCGCCCACAAGGGATCCAAGTCCGTCACCTGGAAAGATCTGATTAAACTGGGCCTTCTGGCCGGCGTACCCGCGGTGCTGGTTGCTTTGGAGCCGGATCTGGGTACGGCAGTGACGTTTCTGCCCATTGTGGCGGCCGGGGTTCTGCTGGCGGGCATGAGATGGCGGCAGGTAGTTGTCCTCCTCCTGCTGGGCGCTCTGGCGTTGCCGGTGGCATGGCATTTCGCGCGGCCCTATCAGCGCGAGCGCCTGATGAGTTATGTTCATCCCTCCCAGGACACCCGGGGGTCCAGTTACCAGAGTACTCAGTCCAAGATCGCGATCGGTTCGGGCGGACTTTGGGGAAGAGGGATCGGAAACGGCACGCAAAGCCAGCTGGGGTTCATTCCGGTTTCGCACGCGGACTTCATCTTCGCCGCTTTCTCCGAGGAACAAGGTTTCGCGGGCACGCTGTTTGTCCTGCTCCTTTATCTATTGCTGCTGATGCGCCTGCTCGACGGGGCGCAGTCGGCGGGCGACCGCGCGGGAACCCTGATCCTGGTCTGTTTTGCTGCGTTGCTGTTCTTCCAGGTGGGCGTGAATACCGGCATGATGATCGGCTACCTTCCCATCACCGGCATTCCGCTGCCGCTGATGAGCCAGGGAGGTTCGTCCGTGTTGGCAACCTTTCTGGGTTTGGGCATAGCCATGAGCGTCAAAATGCGGCGGCTGGTCTATTAGGCGCCGCGCAAGGGTTCGCGCCGTACGGCGGGTCTCTCCCCCCGGCGCGGGCGAGGTAAGTAAACTTCGGCTTGAAGCCGGCGCCTGCCGTTTCGGCGCCGGAGATTTTCGAGCGGGCGGAGTTACTTACGGCAAGGCGCGCTGGCGCCGCGTCGGCTCTTTCCGCTTCTGATTCGCAACGGCCGCCGCCCCCGGGCCGCACCCGGAGGCCCGAGGTGGCCGCAAAAAGGGACGCCGATGGTTGATCTCCCGCCGATGCGGGATGGATCCTTTCGCGCCCCGAAAAGGAGTTCTCAATGTCTAAAGAGATGTTTATTTCCTCGTCTCCACACGAGACGAAGGTCGCCGTGTTGGACGACGACGCTTTAGTGGAAGTGTACTTCGAGCGCGACACCGACGTGGGCCTGGTGGGCGGGATCTACAAGGGCCGCGTCAGCCGCGTGCTCCCCGGCATGCAGTCCGCCTTCGTCGATATCGGGCTGGAGCGCGACGCCTTCCTCTACGTCTCCGACTTCTTTGAAGACGCCGACGAGTACGACAAGGTGGTGACGGAAGCCGAGGGGCGCGTTTCGCGCTACTCATCGAGGGCTCGCGCCGCGGAGAAGCCGCAAGAGGCGCCGCAGGAGGCAAGTGCCCCGGAACCGCCGCCCGCTCCCGCGGAGGCGCCTGCCGCCCCCGAAGCCGCGCCCGAGGCGGAAGCGGCTGCTCCGCAGACTCAGGCCGCCCCGCCCGCCGAGAAACCTTCCGAACCGCGCAGCCACGACCGCCACGGGCGCCGGCGCCGCCGGCGCGGCGGGCGCTTTAGCACGGAGCGCTTCAGCAAGTCCGAGCCGCGTGAGCCGCGTGGGCGGACCGAGGAGAGGCCCGAAACGCCGGAGCCGGCAGGAGACGATTTTGAAATCCTGCCCGGCGAATCGTTGGCCAAGCATCGCCACACTGCTTCCGAACCCGCGCGAGCATCGTTCGAGGCCGCGACCGAAACCGTTCCTGAAACCGCGCCCGAGCCTGTGGAGCCGCGCGCCGAAGCGGAGCCGCAAACCGAATTCGCTGCGCCTTCTGCTGTGGAGACGCCGGTCGAAGAGCCCCCGGTGGTAGAAGCCCCGGCGCCGGAATCTCCGGTAGCTGATGAACCGCCGGCGGCGCCCGCTGCCTTGGAACTGGAACCAGCGCCGGTCGAGCTGGCCCCCGAACCGCCTCCCGCCGAAGAGGCGCCGGCCGCCGAAGTGCCGACTGCGGAGGCTATTCCCACTTCTGTCGTGTCCGCCACGGAAACGGCGGTCGAGACCGAAGCGGAGGTACCCATCGGCGATAACGGCAAACCGCGCCCGCTGTGGACGCGCATCGTTTCTTCCGTCTTCGGTGAAACGCCGGAAACCGCCGCGGGACCCGAG